>CAUJGC010000176.1 GCA_963169075.1 Myxococcota bacterium | reverse complement strand
CGACCCCCCGCCCGCCCAGCAGCCCACACCCACACCCACGACCCCACCCGACGCCCCCGCGCCGCTCCCCCCGCCCGAGGCCGTCATCGCACCCGCCCTCGCCTCGCTCCTGGAGGGACACCACCTCCACCATCACCCCCTCAACGACGAAGACTCCCGCGCCGCCTTCGACCTCTGGATGGAGCGCCTCGACCCCGCCCGCCTCTTCCTCCTCCAGGCCGACGTCGATCACCTCCGCGCACGCTACGCCGACTCCCTCGACGATCAGCTCAAGAACGGCGCGCTCCCCGCCAGCCCCGAAGCCCTCGACCTCCTCCGAAAGCGCGCCGCAGACCTCCGCCCCCACATCGAGCGCCTCCTCGCCTCGCCGCTCCCCCTCCACGACGACCACGCCCGCTTCGACCCCCAGGCTGACCGCGCCACCTGGCCCCAGGACGCCGACGAAGCACGCCAACGCTGGACGCGCTCCCTCACACACCAGGTGATCGAGCGCCTCGTCGATCACCTCGCCGCCGAACCCCTCCCCCTCCCCAAGCCCGGCGCACCCTGGCCTGAGCGCCTCGGCGCCCTGGAGGCCGACGCCCGCGCCTGGGTCCGCGACACCACCTTCACCTACCTCGACCGCATCCTCCACAGCGACCCCCTCTTCGAGCTGGAGGTCCTCCTCCAGGCCTTCGCCGCCACCTTCGACCCCTACACCGCCTGGCTCCCCCCCCAGCGCCGCGAGGCCTTCGACGCCCGCCTCAGCGGACAGGTCGAGAGCGTCGGCCTGGAGCTGGCCGCGCGCGGACCCTGGATCGTCGTAGACGCCGTCGTCCCCGGCAGCGCCGCCTGGCTCCAGGGCGCCGTCCGGCCCGGTGATCGCCTCCTCGCCCTCGGAGACACCCCCGACCAACTCCAGCCCACCCAGGACCTCACCCTCGATCAGGTCGAGGCACGCCTCCGCGGACCCAAGGGCACCTCCATCACCCTCCGCCTCCTCCGCCCCGACGAGACCCGACCCCGCCTCGTCACCCTCACCCGCGAGGTCCTCCGCGCCGAGACCCACTTCGCACGCGGCGCCCTCATCCCCCGCGGCAAGCGCCGCGTCGCCTTCATCACCCTCCCCGGCTTCTACGGCAACGCCCGCGCCCACGCCGGCGCCACCGACGACCGCGCCGCCTCCGCCGATCTCGCCGCCCTCCTCACCGCCGCCCGCCAGGAGCGCGCCGACGCCGTCGTCCTCGACCTCCGCGGCAACGAGGGCGGGCTCGTCCAGGAGGCCGTCCAGAGCGCCGGCCTCTTCCTCGAAGGCGGACCCCTCATCCAGATCCAGCCCCCCCGCGACGGCCCCCCCTCCTTCGAGGACCCCTCCCCAGGCGCCCTCTACACCGGCCCCCTCGTCGTCCTCGTCGATCGGCGCTCCGCCTCCGCCGCCGAGATCCTCGCCGCGGCCCTCCAGGACCGCCAGCGCGCCGTCCTCGTCGGCACCTCACCCACCTGGGGCAAGGGCACCGTCCAGGGGCTCATCGATCTGGACGCCTACGTCCAGACCCCCGGCATCGAGCACCTCCGCCCCCTCGGCACCGTCAAGCTGACCCTCCAGCAGTACTTCCGCGTCAACGGCGACGCCACCCAGCTCCGCGGCGTCACCCCCGATCTCCTCCTCCCCGATCCCCTCGCCTGGCGCCCACGCGGCGAGCAGACCCTCCCTCGCGCCGTCCCCTGGTCCGCCACCCAGCCCCTCCCCGCCACCCCCTGGCACCACCCGCCGCCCCTCGAACCCCTCCGCCGCGCCTCCGCCGCGCGCCTCCAGCGCGATCCCCTCCTCAAGAAGCTCCCCCAGCACACCCAGGCCCTCCAGGACGCCTACGCACCCCAGCCCCTCCCCCTCAGCCTCCGCCCCCTCCTCCAGCGACGCTACCGCCTCGACGCCCTCCACGCCCTCATCGACGCCCCGCCTGAAAAAAAACGCTTCACCTCCACCCCCCTCGGCCTCACCGGCGACGACCCCCTGGCCGCCGCCGTCCAACGCCGCTGGGAGGCCGACCTCGCCTCGGACCCCTTCGCGGCTGAGGCGGTAGATATCGCCCTGGATATGGTTGATTTTTGATCTGTATAAGGCGCCGTGACCCCTCCGTGACGGCACATCCCCCCCGGCGTGGGTAACGCCCGGCGCCACGGTAGATAGCCCACGGGGGGGCGCGCTGTCGAGCGGCGGGATCAGAAGCCGTCGAACGCCACGCTGACGCTCAGGCCGCTGCCGTTGGCGTCCATGACCTCGCCTTCAAACGTGAGCTGGGGGCCCAGCTCCTCGCTGTCGTCGAGGCTCAGGGTGCCCGTGGCGCTGTCGCCAGCCATGTTGACGTAGGTGGTGCCCTGCCAGACCAGGGTCACGGTGGCCGCGCCGCCGTCCACAGCCTGGGTCATGTCCAGCGTCACCGGGACCGCGGGGAGGGAGAAGTCGAACTCCAGCGAGTCCCCGCCGTCCAGCGTGAAGGAGATCAGGAGGTTGCCCCCCGAGCCGCTGGAGCTCCAGTTGGGCTCATCAAAGAGCTGACCGTCCACCGTCACCGAGGCGGAGCTGTCGAAGTTGGTGTTGTTCTCGCCGCCGTCGTCCTCGAAGAGCTCCGGGCACTTCATCTCGATCGCCGCGCAGGCCGCCGGGTTGCTCAGGCTCTCCAGCGCGCTGGGGTCGCTGAAGGTCTGGCAGGTGATGCGCGGCGCCAGGCTGTCGAGCGCCTGGACGGTCGCCGTGTAGCAGGCCTCCAGCTCCTCGATGGTGGCGTCGCACCCGGCGAAGTCGGCCATGCGACACTCCTCGGCGGGGTCGCCGTCGGGCTCGAAGCCTTCGTCATCGGCCAGGCACGCCTGCGCGGCCTGGTTGCAGGTCGCGGCGTCCAGGTTGCCGTTTTCGTCGGTGGTGAAGATCGCGGAGAAGGCGTAGCAGCCGATCTTCTTGAGGTCGTCGTCGCTGACGCGGGACGTGTAGTACTCCACGTAGCTGTCGCAGAGCGCGTTGATGTCGTCCTGGCTCAGCTCGGAGAGCTTCGTCTCGTCCTCCTGAGGAGACTGGAAGACGCTCCCGCCGCCGCCGCCGCCGTTGCCGCCGCCATCGCTGTCGTCGCCGCACGCGACGGCGAGCGCCAGCGGAGCCGCGAGGGCGGCGATGAGGGTGAGCTTGGCCAGAGAGGTCGAGTTCGTACGCATGAGAGAGGCTCCTGGTTCTGTGCGAGGGTGCGCCGGGCCTGCGGTGCGCTGACGCGGAGGACGGCGCCTCCGACGAAGCAGCGCAGCGCTTTATTCAACGCGTCTTCCCGCGTAGGATGCGCCGCGATCTGCGCGCCCTGCGGCGCGCCTCTGCCTGCAAGGACACCTCTGATGGAACGCCCCTGGGATCGCGTCGCTGACGATGGCGTGGACCTCCTCCAACGCCTCCTCCGCCTGGACACCCGCAACCCGCCGGGGAACGAGCGCCCCGCCGCTGACCTCCTCAACAGCGAGCTGCGCGCCGTCGGCCTGGAGCCCCGGCTCTTCGAGCCCATGCCCGACCGCGTCAGCCTCGTCTGCCGCATCCAGGGCACCGGCGAGCTGCCCCCGCTCCTCCTCGCCGGTCACACCGACGTCGTCCCCTTCGAGGAGGCCCGCTGGGATCACCCGCCCCTGGGCGGCGAGCTTCACGACGGCTACCTCTTCGGGCGCGGCGCCATCGATATGAAGAACCACATCGCCGCCTGCGCGACGATCATGAAGCTCCTGGCCGAGCGCGGCATCAAGCCCCGCCGCGACATCATCTTCGCCGCCGTCGCGGACGAGGAGGAGGGCTGCACCTGGGGCAGCCGCTACCTCGTCGAGCACCACCCTGACGAGGTCCGCGCGGAGTTCATGATCGGAGAGATCGGCGGCTTCACCCAGTACATCAACGGCGTGCGCTACTACCCGATCCAGATCGCGGAGAAGGGCCTGGTGACCCTGCGCATGATCGCGCGCGGCGCGCCGGGGCACGGCTCGATGCCGCACCGCGACATGGCGATGACCCGCCTCGGGGAGGCCCTGGCGATCCTGGGCTCGCGCCACCTCCCCGTCCACATCACCCCCACCATGGAGCGCTTCCTCCGCACCGTCGCCGCCACCCAGGCGCCCCCCACCCGCTGGGTGCTCCCCCAGCTCCTCAACCCCCGCCTCACCGACGTCCTCCTGGATCGCGTCCTCCCCGGCGAGCTGCGCAACGTCCTCTCGGCGCAGCTCCACAACACCGTCTCCGCCACGATGATCCAGGGCGGCCTCAAGTTCAACGTCATCCCCGGCGAGGCTTCCTGCACGCTGGACGGCCGGATTTTGCCGGGGCAGCGGGCCGAGGATCTCGTGCGCGAGCTGCGCGCCCTCACCGGCGACCGCGTCGAGTACGAGATCCTCCACACCACCCAGGGCATGGAGCTGCCCGACCCCGACTCCGCCCTCTACCGCGCCATCACCGAGACGCTGGGGCGCCACGACCCCGCAGGCATCCCGCTCCCCTACCTCGTCACGGGCTTCACCGACGCCCAGTACTTCGGGCGCCTCGGCGCCCGCTGCTACGGCTTCAGCCCCCTCCAATTCCCCGAGGCCCACAAGGTCCGCTTCGCGGACCTCTTCCACGGCCACAACGAGCGCATCTGGGTCGAGGGCTGGCGCTGGGGGCTCCGCGTCCTCTGGGACACCGTGCAGCGCCTCATCTGAGCCGCGCGCGAGGCGGCCAGGGCTTGAGGTGGCGCGTCGATTCAGGTAGAGCCAGAGGTTGTCATCCACGAACCCGCGCACACCGGCGCTGTTCGAGCCCTGGAGCCTCTATGCTGTACCACGACCCGCGCCGCGTTGCGGCCAGCCGCCTCGTCGCTCTCCTCGCCTTGGTCACCTGCGTCGCTGCGGCGTGCGGTGAAGACCCGGCGCCGAGCGGACCTGCGAACAACAGCTCCGTGCTCAACAACAGCCCGGTCAACAACAGCCCGGCGAACAACAGCCCGGCGAACAACAGCCCGGTCAACAACAGCCCAGCCAACAACACGCCGCAGAACAACAACCCCGCCAACAACACCCCGGTCAACAACAATCCGGTCAACAACCAGACAAATAACAACAACAATCCGGTCAATAACAACCCGGATGACCCGGATCGGGACAGCGACGGCATCCTGGACAGCGCCGACAACTGCCCGGAGGACGCCAACGCCGACCAGCGGGATCGGGACGGCGACGGGCTGGGCGACGTCTGCGACGCCTGCCCGGAGATCGACGACCCGACCAACGACCCCCAGCGCTGCGTCGCCCTCATGGAGATCGAGCCCAACGACGACGCCATCCTGGGCGAGCAGGGCTGGAGCCTCCCGCTGATCGTCGAGGGCACCGTCGCCGCGCCTCAGGACGGCGCCCCCGACCTCGACGTCTTCAGCCTGGAGCTGGCGCCGGGGCAGGCGCTGCGGATGCGCCTGGAGTCCAACGGACCCAACTTCTGGGGCGCGGTGATTGTTTTTGGTTATGATCTGGAGAACTACAATTACCAGCGGGTGTTGACCGCCACCAACTTCGGCACCGCCAACAGCCGCGAGCTCTTCATCACCCAGCCTGGCCCCTACGCCTTCATCGTCAGCGACATCCGCAACCTCGTGGCCGATCCCGACGCCAGCGGCGGCGCCGACTTCAACTACCGCCTCTCGGTCACGCCCTTCGAGGTGGAGCCGCAGCCCCTGACGCTGCCCCTCTCCTCCGTGGAGACCTTCGACGAGCGCCTGCGGGTCTGGAGCGTCCCCGCCTCCGCCCAGCCCGCGCTCCGCGCCAGCGCCGACGCCAACTCCTTCGACGCCAACGCCTTCCTCATCCCCTCCCTGGCCCTCTACGACCCCGAGGCCGGCATCACCCTGGCCGAGTCCAACCCCGAGGACGCCGCCGCCACCCAGTCCGCCTCCCTCCAGGCGCTCTCCGCCGGAGAGGGGGACCTCTGGCTCATCCTCGACCCCGTGCAGGGCTTCGGCCCCAACGCCACCTCCGTCCTCGTCGATCCCCTCAGCGCCGACGCCGAGGTGGAGCCCAACGACCTCGCCTCCTCCCCGTCCCCGATGCAGGCCCCCGGCGTGATCCCCGGCCAGATCCAGCCGCCGCGCGCCAACCCCGAGACGAACACCCTGAGCGCCGACGTCGATCACTACGCCTTCTATGCGCGGCGCGGCGAGCTGCTCCGCCTCCGCGTCGCAGGCGATCCCGCCAGCAACGACTTCGACGCGGCGCTGGACGTGGGCCCGGTGGACAGCTTCGGCTTCTTCTCCGTCTCCCTCTCCAGCCGCGACGCCGCCGACGACCCCAAGGCCGCCAGCTTCACCTGGATGCCCACGGAGACCGGGATCTACGTCGCCCGCGTCCGCGACCAGGCCAACCTCACCCTCACGCCGGACCAGGACCCCGTCGGCGGCCCCAGCCACGCCTACCGCCTCCAGATCGCCCCCGCCGACTTCGAGGTCACGGGCGCCCTGGACATCCCCGGCAGCGCCGCGGGCGCCTTCCCCACCGCCGGAGAGCAGGTCTGGTACAGCGCCGCGCTCCCGGCTGGGGAGCCCGTGCAGCTCAGCGTCCGCAGCACCGACGGCGGCCAGGCCTTCGCCAACGTCTGGGACGCCGACACCTTCGAGCACCTCGGCACGGCGCGCTTCAGCGCCATCACCCTCACCAGCGACACCCCCCGCAGCCTCCTCATCCAGGTCGGGGACGCCCTCGCCCGGGGCGGCGGCGCCTGGGGCTACGCCCTGAACATCGCCGGTCAGGCCATCATCGCCGCCGACGCGCTCCCCTTCCGCTACGACGGCGTCCTCGCCTTCCCCGACCAGCGGGATCTGATCACCTTCACCCTCCCGGCGAACACCGCGCTGGACGTCCGCCTCAACGCCTCGGCGGGCTCCATCGGGCTGGCCGAGATCGCCGTCCTCGACGCCGACGACCTCAACACCACCCTCCAGCTCAACTACACCGAGCACGTCGCCCTCCGCTTCCCCCAGGAGCGCCGCCTCGCCTTGCGCGTCCGCGACGTCTTCGGCGGCGGCGACGGCAACGGCCGCTACACCCTCACCCTCCGCCCCATCGTCCCGGTGGCGCTGGACGCCCTGCCCGCCGAGTACAGCGGCAGCGTCCCCGACGACGGCGCCTTCACCTGGCTGGAGCTGCCCACCACCGCAGGCGCCTCCATCCTCGGCGCCATCACCGCCGCCGGCGACCTCGCCCCGCGCGTCGAGATCTACGATCCCGACACCCTCACCGAGCGCCTCGCCTTCACCAGCCCCGAGTGGGCCTTCGCCGCCGCAGGCGACCGCGTCCTCCTGGCCGTGGGCGACCTCCAGCACCGGGGCGATCCCGCCTGGACCTTCACCCTCGCCTTGAGCGCGCTGGTCTTTGAGCCCATCGATGTCCCACCTCTCAGCGAAGCGCTCACCTTCACCCGCGCAGGCGAGGAGCGCTGGTACAGCCTCAGCGCGCCCGCGGGCTCGCTGATCGCCGCCCGCTTCACGCCCGCCGAGGGCAGCGACGCCGCGCCGCGCCTCACCCTCTACCGCCGCGCCGATCTCACCCCGCTCCTCCAGACCGCCGGCCAGGACGTGCTCCTCTGGTACGTCGAGGAGGCCGGGGAGTACGCCCTCCTGGTCAGCCACCCCGGTGAGGTCACCGCGGCGAGCGTGACGAACCTGGGGGTGAACGTGCTGCCGGTGGGGGCGCTGGCGCTGCCTGCGACCGCCCAGGGGACGCTGGACGCCACCACAGGCGTCGCCGCCTGGCGGGTCGGCGTCGGCAGCGACGACCTCCTCAAGGCCGTCGCCAGCGGCGAGGCCGGGGGGCCGCTGATCGGTCTGCACAGCGCGCGGCTCCAGAACGGGGATGTGCGGCGGGCGGCCTCGGGGCTCCTCCTCTTCAACGCCGGCGTCAGCATGGAGCGGCTCTTCGTCGCCTACGGCCCTCCCGCCGCCTCGCCGGTCACCTTCTCCGCCCAGGTCTTCGACGCCAGCGCCCTCCCGGCCTCCGCCGAGGTCGAGCCCAACAACACCCCCGCCGAGGCCCAGGCCTCGGGGGCGCCCCTGCAAGGGGAGGCGCGCCTGGAGGGCGCGCTGAGCCCGGCGGGTGATCTGGATCTCCTCCCCGTCCAGCTGGCCGAGGGGGAGCGCCTGGCGGCCTACACCACCTTCGGCCCCAGCGCCGTCGGCACCGACACGATCCTCTCCCTCTACGACACCGACGGGACGACGCTCCTGCTAAGGAACGATGACGGCGGCGAGGGTACGTTCTCGGCGCTCACCGGGTTTATCGCGTTGACGGGGGGGACGTACTTCCTCCAGGTCGAGGGCTTCGCGCAGCAGACCGGGGACTACACCCTCGTCGTGGCCCGGGTCGCGGCGCCATGAGGCGGCGCGGCATCCAGGCGGCGCTCGCCGCCGCCTGCGCGCTGGCGGCGACGCTGGCCCCGGCGACGGGGCGCGCGAACAACCTCGACCTCTTCGGCTACGGGCTGCGCGGCGTCTCGATGGGGGGCGCGGTGGTGGCGACCGCCTCGGGGCATGAGTCGGTCTATTACAACCCGGGCGGGCTGGCGTTTGATGTTGATTTGACGTTTTCACTCGCCTATCAAGAGGGGAGCTTTGATCTTGAGCTGAACGGCGCTGGGCAGGACGTGGCGTCGATCCCGGCGCTGGTGCTGGGCTTCGGCGTGCCGATCCCGCTGGGCGGGTGGCTCAAGGAGCGCCTGGCCCTCGGGCTGGGCTTCGTGATCCCGCAGACCTCCGTGCTGGTAGCGGACATCCCGCAGCCCGGGGCGCCGCGCTTCGCGCTCCTGGAGAGCCGGGGCCAGACCGTGAGCCTCCAGGCCGCCCTGGGGCTCCGGCTCACCGACGAGCTGGGGATCGGCGGCGGCGTCCTGGCGCTGGCCGAGCTGGAGGGCGCCATCGACGTGGCCCCCAACAGCGAGGGGCGCGTGGGGGCCTCGGTGCGGGACAGCATCGTGGCCGACTACTCGCCGGTCCTCGGCGTCCAGTGGCATCCGCGCCCCTGGCTGGCGGCGGGCGTCGCCTTCCGGGGCGAGTCCGACGCCAACTTCTCGGTCCCCATCACCGTCGCCCTGGGCGACAGCTTCAGCATCCCCATCCCGACCCTCCTCCTGGAGGGGACCGCGCAGTACGACCCCCGCCAGGTCGGGGCCGAGGTCGCCTGGCGGCCCGCCGAGGGCGCCACCCTGGGCCTGGGGGTGACCTGGAAGCAGTGGAGCCGCTTCCCCAACCCGATCCGCTACGCCTCTGTCCCCGCTGACTTCCCCGCCCAGCCGTCGCCGGACTTTGAAGACACGCTGGTCTGGCGCCTGGGCGGCGAGTGGCCCCTGCCCCTCCCCGCGCTGCCCCTGCGCCTCGTCCCCCGGGCGGGCTTCACCTGGGAGCCCACCCCCGCCCCCCTCCAGACGGGCTACCACGGCTACCTCGACAACGACCGGGCCATCCTCTGCCTGGGCCTGGGCGCGCGGTGGGAGAACCTGCGCCTGGACCTCGGCGGGCAGCTCCACCTCCTCCGCGAGCGACGCGCCGTCAAGGATCAACCCCCCGAGGACGGCCCCGCGAGCTGGACCCACGGCGGCTCCATCACCTTCTACGGCGCCGAGCTGGGCGTCACCTTCTGAGGCCACGCGAATGCACGCCGCCAAGACAGCCTGCGCCGCGCTCCTGGGGCTCTTCGCCTCGCTGGGGCTCCCCGCGCTCGCCGCTGCCAACCCGCTGGACGCCTTCGGCCTGGGGGCCCGCTCCATCGCGATGGGCGGCGCGGTCACCAGCCTGGTCGATGACGTCTCGGCCAACTACTACAACCCTGCCGGCCTCGCCAGGAGCGAGCGCCTCCAGCTGGAGTTCGGCTACATCTACGCCGACCCGACCCTGACGATCAACGGCGGCGACCTGAACGTGGACGCCAGCCGGGGCTTCCAGGGCGGCGTCCTCATGCCGGGACGCCTGCTGGACCGCCGGGTCGCCGTCTCCCTTGGCCTCCACCTCCCCGACGAGCGCGTCGCCCGCCTCCGGGCGCTCCCCCAGAGCCAGCCCCGCTTCACCCTCTACGACAACCGCCCCCAGCGCCTCACCATCAGCGCCAGCGGCGCCGTCGAGATCGTCGAGGGCCTCACCCTCGGCGCCGGGCTCACCTTCCTCGCCAACACCGTCGGCACCCTCAGCCTCGGCGGCCAGCTCGACATCGCCCAGGTCGAGCAGACCACCCTCCTGAGCAGCCTCGACGTCGATCTGGCGGCCATCCGCTACCTCACCGCCGGGGTGCTCTGGGAGGCCGGCGAGCACCTCCGCCTGGGCGTCACCTTCCGCGACGAGTTCAAGCTCCGCCTCGATCTGGGGGTCGAGGTCATCGGGGATCTCGCCTTCAACGGGAACGTCGTCCAGGAGGACGTGACCTTCAAGGTCATGACCTACAACGTCAACCTCTTCTCACCGCGCCAGGTCGCCTTCGGCGTCGGCTGGGAGGAGGAGCGCTGGCAGGCCTCCCTGGACGTGACCTGGGTCCAGTGGAGCCGCTTCCCACCGCCCGCCTCCCGCATCGAGGTCACCCTCGACGAGCGCCTGGCCTCCATCGCCGCGCTCCCCCCCTTCGAGGTCCCCCTCAGCCCCGCCTTCCACGACATCCTCGTCCTCCGGGCCGGCGGCGAGCTTCAGCTCTACCGCGGGCCCGTCCTGGAGGTGCTCTCCCGCGCAGGCTACGTCTGGGAGCCCTCCCCCGCGCCGGAGCAGCCCGGGATCACCAACTACGTGGACCTCGACAAGCACGCCGTCTCCCTCGGCCTGGGCCTGACCCTGGAGGAGTGGATCGATCTCTTCCCCGGCCCCGTCGGCCTCGACCTCACCGGCCAGCTCATCCACCTCCGCCCCCGCGCCTACCTCAAGGACGACCCCGCCGATCCCGTCGGAGACTTCGAGGCCCGCGGCCACATCTGGAGCGGCTCGCTGATGACGCGCTTTCATTTTTGAATTAAATTATGTATAAAAATCATAAAAAAATGGCTGAGATGAGTCGAGGCTCCGCGGACCCCCCCGGGGGCGTAACGTCCGGCCTGCTCGGCCGGACGCACGCCCCCGGCCCCCCCCGTGACGGGGGGGCACCGACCTCGCTGCGCTCGCCAGGGGGAGGGGGGGGCTGGGCTGGGAGCGCTGTCGGGGGCGCGCTTCGCTTGCTGTCGGTGCTCCCCCGTCACGGGGGGAGCCGGGGCCGTTCCTCCTGCGAGCGCAGCGACGCAGGAGGTTACGGCGCCGAGGGGGTCCTCCTCGCGGCGCTCCTCCTGGCGGCGGCGTGCTCGTCGCTGGGGGGGGACGGCGGGGGCGACTCCAACCTGCCCAACCGGGGGATCGCGGCGTATGCGCCGGTGGAGCGGGGGGAGGAGGCCGGGGGACGGGTGCTGGTGGCGGCGCAAGGCGAGGCCCTGGAGGCGCCGTCCGCGGTCGCGCAGGGCCCCGGCGTGGCGCTCTATGTGACGCGGCGCCCGGCAGCCGCCGGAGAGCGGGCCTTCATCGCGCGGGCGGTGAGCGAGGACGGAGGGATCACCTTCGGGGCGCTGGAGCCGGCGCTCACGCCTGCGGAGGTGCCCTGGGTCCGGGGCGGCGTGGAGGGGGCCTCGCTGGTGGAGGTGGACGGCGTGTGGCGGATGGCGTTCGCCAGCGACGATCCGCCCGGGATCGGGTGGGCGACGAGCGCAGACGGGGCGCGCTTCGAGCCCCTGGAGGCGCCGCTCCTGACGCCCCAGGAGCCCTGGGAGCAGGGCGGGGTGAGCGCGCCGAGCGTGGTGCTGGAGGGGGGGCGCTTCGCGCTCTACTACACGGCGCGGGACGCGTCCGGGCGCGCGGTGATCGCGCGGGCGCTGGTGGGGACCGAAGGCGAGGTGCGCCGCGAGGGCGTCGTCCTGGAGGGCGGCGCGGCGTGCGTCGATCTGGAGGGCGCCGAGGCGCCGTGCTGGGACATGGACGGCGTGGAGGGGGCGGAGGTCCGGCTGGCGCGCTCGGGGACGGGGCGGACGGTCTACCGCATGTTCTACCTGGGGCGGCAGGGGAGGGCGGTGGGGCTCGGGTTCGCGGCCTCCAGCGACGGGCTCACCTGGTCGCGCTACCGCTACAACCCGACCCTGGAGGGCGCGGGGGAGGCGAGCAACCTCCTCCACAGCGAGCGCTATCTCCTCTACTGGGCGACGCAGGGCGGCGTCATGCTCGGGATCAACGACCGCGGGCAGGTCAGCGAGGTCTTTTGAGGGCCAGGGCGGGATTATTTCGCTCCGGCGCGCGCAACGGTGTTGAGCCCTGGGGGGCGCCGCATTATAGTCCCTCGCGCTTGACCGCAGGCGCCGGGGCGGACTGCACCGTGCGATGGCGGCGATGGAGAGCTCGAGCTGTGTTGCTCTTTCGATAGGAGGTCTTTGAATGATGTGGAAGGATTGCGATCTCTGCGCGCCGCGCGCGGGCGCTGTGACGCTCGTCGCGCTGGTGGCGCTCCTCTGCGCCGGCCCGGCCTGGGCCCAGGATCGAGACGCCCCGGTGTGCCAGTCCAACGACGAAGCCGAGGAGAGCGCTGAGGAGAGCGCCGAAGGCGAAGAGGTCGAGGAGGGCGCCGAAGGCGAGGAGACCGAAGGCGAGGAGACCGAAGGCGAGGAAGGCGAGGAGACCGAAGGCGAAGAAGGCGAAGCAGGCGAGGAGACGGCGCAGGCCGCGCCGCCGCCGAAGCCCGCCGATCCGCCGATCAACTGGTTCCCGGGCTGGACCGTGGGGCTCCAGGCCGGGTGGCTCTTCACCGATCTGGAGGAGCTGAACGTCCCGATCCTGGAGCCGAACGGCATCGATCCCATCGACGCCACCGGCGGCTTCTTCCTGGAGGCCAAGGGCGGCCCCTACCTGACGCGCCGCGCGCTGGTGAACGCCATCCTCGGCAGCCAGACCTCCATCGGGAGCGACACCACCTTCTCGATGATCTACGCCGGCCTGGAGCCTGCGCTGGTCTTCCCGGAGCACCGCTTTGAGTTCATCCTGGGCCTGAAGCTGGCCGTGGGCGCCTACGACCTCTCGGGGACGAAGCGCGACGCGGGCGGCGCGGTCCTGAACGACGCCGCAGGCTACGACGGCGCGGGCCTGATCGTCGATCCCAGCCTGACCTTCCGCTACATCGCCTTCCAGAACCTGGCGGTGGACCTCAGCGTAGGCTTCTGGCAGTTCATCGTCCTCAGCCGCAACGACCACGACGGCGCTGTCGACCTCAACGAGGTCAACCGCGACGGCGACACCCCCCTCGACTGGGCCGCCCCCCACGTCACCCTCGGCTTCGTCTACGGTCACGTGCCCCATCGTCCGCCTCGCCGCCTCAGCCCCGACGAGGACGAGGATCTCGACGGCGTCCTCAACAAGGACGACAAGTGCCCGCGCGAGGCCGAGGACAAGGACGGCTTCGAGGACGAGGACGGCTGCCCCGAGGCCGACAACGACGGCGACGGCCTCCTCGACGGCGCCGACAAGTGCCCCGACCAGCACGAGGACATCGACGGCTTCCAGGACGAGGACGGCTGCCCCGACCTCGACGACGACCAGGACGGCGTCCCCGACAAGGACGACCAGTGCCGCCGCGAGGCCGAGGACAAGGACGGCTTCGAGGACGCCGACGGCTGCCCCGACACCGACAACGACAAGGACGGCATCCTCGACAAGGACGACAAGTGCCCCGATGAGGCCGAGGACAAGGACGGCTTCAAGGACGAGGACGGCTGCCCCGAGCCCGACAACGACGACGACGGCATCCTCGACAAGGACGACAAGTGCCCCACCGAGCCCGAGACGATCAACGGCGTCGAGGATCAGGACGGCTGCCCTGACACCGGCGGCCTCGTCGAGGTCGACTGCGAGAAGGTGAACATCAAGGACACCGTCTTCTTCGACACCGGCAAGGCCACCATCCAGAAGAAGTCCTTCGGCCTCCTCGACGCGGTGGCCCAGGTCCTCAACTCCCAGCAGCGCATCCGCAAGGTCCGCGTCGAGGGGCACACCGACGACGTGGGCGACGACGCCAAGAACGAGAAGCTCTCCCAGGAGCGCGCCGACGCGGTCATGAAGTACCTGATCGACAAGGGCGTGAGCCCCGAGCGCCTCCTCGCCAAGGGCTGGGGCGAGAAGAAGCCCGCGCAGCCCATCGAGGGCGTCAAGGGCGCTCAGCTCAAGGCGGTGCGCGCGGTGAACCGCCGCGTCGAGTTCCTCATCATGTCGCAAGAGGCTTGCAAGAAGTGAGTCCTCCTGCGCCCGCCGCTCCGGCGGCGGGCGCAGCGGCTCCGCTGGGCGGGCGACCTCCGGGTCGTCCGCCCTCTCTTTTTCTGCGCAGATGGTGTAGGGTGGCGCCCAGGGGATGGTCGAGAGGGCGACGCTGAGGAGGAGGAGAGTCCCATGATCGCGATGCTCCGCGGGAAGGTGTTCCACAAGGATCTGGAGGGCGCCATCATCGACGCCGGAGGGGTGGGCTATCGGGTGGAGATGCCGGTCTCGGCGCTCTCGGCGCTGCCTCGGGACGGGGAGGAGGCGACGATCTTTGTGCACACCTCGGTCCGGGAGGACGCCATCGACCTCTTCGGCTTCACGAGCCAGTCCGACAAGCGGGTCTTCACCAAGCTGATCAGCGTCACCGGGATCGGCCCGCGCCTGGCCCTGAGCTGCCTCTCCGCCATGCCCGCCGAGGAGCTGGTGGCGGCGGTGGTCCAGGGGAACCTGGCGCTGCTCAAGGGGATCAAGGGGGTCGGCAAGAAGACCGCCGAGCGCATGATCCTGGAGCTGCGCGACGTCTTCCAGGGCCTCGACGTGGGCGGCGGGCCCGTCAAGGCCAGCGCCGGCGCCGGGCCGACCCCGGCCCAGGGCGCGATCTCGACGGCGATCATGCTCAGCGATCTGCGCTCGGGCCTGACCAACCTGGGCTTCGCCCCCGCCGACATCGAGGCCGCCGTGCGGATCCTCCGCGAGAAGGCCACCGACCTCAGCGCCGAAGAGCTCTTCCGCGAGGCGCTGACGGTGCTCCGCAAGGGCGTCTCGTGAGCTGAAGAAGACACCCAGGCTGTGTGTATTGACATAAAATCATATTGAATAAAGGTGATTTGACATGAAGATGCGCCTGGAAGGAGCCATGACCGCCCTCGTCACCCCCCTGCGGGGAGGCGCGGTGGATGAGGAGGCGCTGCGCGCGCTCATCGAGCGCCAGCTGGAGGGAGGCATCCAGGGGCTCGTCCCGGTGGGGACCACCGGCGAGTCCGCGACGCTGGACGACGCGGAGCGCCTGCGGGTGATCCAGATCACCGTGGAGCAGGTCCGCGGCCGGGTGCCGGTCATCGCGGGGACGGGGAGCAACGACACCCGGCAGAGCGTGGCCTTCACCCGCCTCGCGCGGGAGGTCGGGGCGGACGCGGCGCTGGTGGTCTGCCCGCCCTACAACAAGCCCAACCAGGAGGGGCTCTTCCAGCACTTCAAGGCGGTCGGGGAGGCCGGCCTGCCGGTGGTGCTCTACAACGTGCCAGGGCGCACGGTGGTGTCGCTGACGGCGGCGACGGTGGGGCGCCTGGCGGCGCTGGAGCGCGTGGTCGCCATCAAGGAGGCCACCGCCAACCTCCAGCTCGACACCGAGATGATGGAGGCCGCCCAGGACCGGATCACCTTCCTGAGCGGTGACGACTTCACGACCTTCCCGTTCTGCGCCATCGGGGGGCATGGGTGCATCTCGGTGGTGAGCAACCTGGACCCGGCGCTGGTGGTGGCGGCGGTGAAGGCGGGGCGCGCCGGGGACGTGGCGGCGGGGCTGCCGCTCCACCGCAAGCTCAACCGCCTGGGGGCGCTCTGCTTCGCGGACGCCAACCCCACCCCGATCAAGGCCCTCCTGGCCGACCTGGGCCTCTGCGCTGACGAGGTGCGCCTGCCGCTGGTGCCGCCCTCGGCGGCGCTGCGGGAGCGCCTGCGGTCGGGGCTCGCCGCGGAGGGCTACGCCGCCGGAGGGGCGCTGTGAGCGCGCCGCTCCGGATCGTCGTCCTCGGCGCGGCGGGGCGCATGGGCCGCGAGCTGCTCCAGGCGGTCGCGGCCCACCCGGCCTGCGCGCTCCACGCCGCCGTGGCGCGCCCCCACCAGGAGCTGCCTCCGGGGACGCCCCGCGCGGCGTCGCTGGAGGCTGCCCTGGAGGGGGCGGACGTCCTCATCGACTTCACCCGGCCCGAGACGACGGCAGCAGCGGCGGCGCTGGCGGCGTCTCGGGGGGTGGCGCTGGTGGTGGGCACCACGGGCCTGACCCTGGAGCACCACGCGGCGCTCCGGGCGGCCTCGGCCCAGGTGCCGACCCTCTGGGCGCCCAACATGAGCCTCGGGGTCAACGCGATGCTCTGGCTCCTCCAGGCGGCGGCGACGGCGCTCGGGGAGGGCTTCGACCTGGAGCTGACCGAGGCGCACCACCGCCACAAGGCCGACGCGCCCTCCGGCACCGCGCTGCGGATGCTGGAGGTGCTGGCCGAGGCGCGGGGCTGGCCGCTGGACGAGGTGCTCTGCCACGGCCGCCAGGGCCAGGTCGGCGCCCGCCCGGCGCGCCAGATCGGCGTGCAGGTGGTCCGCGGCGGAGACGTGGCGGGCGAGCACACCGCCCTCTTCCTGGGGGACGGCGAGAGACTGGAGATCACCCACCGCGCCTCCTCACGCGCCGTCTTCGCCCAGGGCGCGGCGCGGGCGGCGGCCTGGATCGGCGCGCAGCCGCCGGGCCTCTACACGATGGAGCAGGTCCTGGGCCTGAAAAAGTGAGCCAGCGCCGTTGACAGCCCCCCACGGGCGTCTTAGCTTGCCTGCCGTCATATCAACCCTCTACAGCGTCGCTTGTAGAGGGTTTTGTTTTCCCAGCTGTATTGGCAGTGTGACGAGCCCCGTCCATGACGCCACGCGCTGAGAGGTCGCGCCCTATGTTCTGCCGTATCATCCACCCTGGACATCAAGGAGGTGAAGCCGACGCCGAGTCGGGGTGCGCGCGCGCCCTGATTCTGTGGCTTCCAGCCGCGCCGGGGTGGTGACCCCGGCGCACCTCAGAGCCCCCGCACCACCTCCATCCATTGCGTGCGGGAGATGGGCTTACGGAGGAAGGTCGTGTGCGCGAAGTCGTCCGCGCGCTCCCGGTCATCGGAGAAGGTGAGGACGACCACGGGGATGTCCCGGGTGGCCTCGTTGGCGCGCAGCTCGGTGAGGACGCTCCAGCCGTCGCGGGTGGGCATGAAGATGTCGAGGACGATCAGGTCGGGTCGGCACTCGATGGCCAGCTCGGCGCCGCGGTTGGGGGTGTTGGTCCAGATGAAGGAGAGGTCCAGATCCCGGGAGAAGCGCTCCAGCAGCTCGTAGGAGGCCTCGTCGTCGTCGATGACGAGGACGGTGGTGCCGTCGCTCTGGTGGATGGACTCCATGCGGCGCTGGATCTGGCCGAGGAGGCGCTGGGGCTCGGCGGCGCGGGTCACCCAGGAGCCCTCGATGTGGGCGGGGAGGCGGACGATGAAGGTGGCGCCGGTGTGAGCCTCGCTGCGGACGGAGACGTCGCCGCCCATGAGGTGGCAGAGGTGCCGGGTGAGGCTGAGCCCGAGGCCGGTGCCCGCGATGAGGGAGGCGTGCTGCTTGAGGCGCTCGAAGGGGCGGAAGATCCGGGGCAGGTCCTCATCCGCGATGCCGGGGCCCTGGTCCTGGACCTCCAGGAGGAGGTCGTCCTCGACCAGCGCCGCCCGGAGGGTGATGGCGCCCTGCGGTGCGAACTTGATGGCGTTGGAGAGGAGGTTGAGGACGATCTGCTTCAGGCGCAGGCGGTCCAGCGTGACGGTGGCGTCGGGGGTGGCGAGATCGAGGAGGAGGACCTGCTCGGGGGTGTGGAGGGAGGGGCGCACGGTCTCCTCCAGATCCCGCACGAGGTCCCGCAGGGCGAAGCGCTCCAGGTGGAGGCGGATGGTGCCGGACTCGATCCGGGTGAGGTCGAGGACGTCGTCGATGAGGCGGAGGAGGTGGCTGGCGGCGTTGAGGATGCGCTGGAGGTCGCTGCGGACGGGGACCTGCTCGGGCTGGTCCTCCAGCTCATCGAGCAGCAGCTCGGTGTAGCCGATGATGGCGTTGAGGGGTGTGCGCAGCTCGTGGGACATGTGGGCGAGGAACTGGCTCTTGCTCTGGCTGGCCTCGATGGCGCGGTCGCGGGCCTCGATGTTGAGGAGGATCTGCTCCTCGGCCAGCTTGCGGCGGGTGATGTCGGTGATGACGCCCACCAGGCCCAGGCTGCCGTCGGGGAGGGTGACGGGCATCTTGCCGGTGAGGAGCCAGCGGGGGATGCCGTCGGCGCCGGTGAGGGCCTCCTCGTTGTAGACGTTCTTGAGGCTCTGGAAGACCTCCTCGTCCTTGGCCCAGAAGACGTCGGCCTGCTCGGGGGGGAAGACGTCGTAGTCGGAGCGCCCCAGCACCTCGTCGGCGCTGACGCCCATCAGCTCCCAGAAGGCGCGGTTGCCGAGGATCCAGCGGTGGGCGCGGTCCTTGACGAAGACCGGGTTGGGGAGGAGGTCGAGGAGCTGCCCGGCGAGCTGCCCGGCCTGTTCGGTGGGGAGGCCCAGGCGGAGGGAGCGGTGGGGTGTCTGCGCGGGCCGCTGGGGGGTGAAGAGGAGGACGAGGACGTCGGTCAGGACCAGCTCGACGTCCCAGGGGTGGCCTGCGAAGGTGAGCGCGTGGGCGCCGCGTGAGGTCAGGCGCTCGGGGGTGATCGCGGCCTCCAGGTGGGCCCGGTCTTCGGCGGGGAGGTGGTCGAGGAGGTCGTCCCCCGTCGCGAGGGCAGCGCCCTGCTGGGCGACCAGCGCGGCCAGCGCCGGGCTGATCCAGAGGAGGCGCAGGGCGCGGTCGGGTGCTGCGGGCAGCGCGCAGAGGGCGGTCAAGGTGCTGGGTGTTGACCGTTCAGGTGTCATGTCCTTGCTCCGCGGGCGACGTCAGGTCTCCGCTCGGTGAGGCGAAGGCGGTGAGCGGATGCGGCGTGTAGAATCCAATACCAGAAGGTGCGTGACCTGGGGCTCCAAGTCAAGGGGGAAGTACGCGCGTCGGGGGTGGCACCTTGTGCAGGTTGGTGCGGCCGGCGAGGCGGGTTAGAGTGCGGCAGGCGTCGGCGCGGTGTCGGCGCAGCACTCTGCGGAGCCTGATATGACCGCCTTCTCGACCCCGCTCTCGCGCAAGCTCGGGCTGACCTACCCGATCGTGGCCGCGCCCATGTTCTTGATCTCCAACAAGGAGATGATCGTCGCCGCCGCCGAGGCGGGGATTCTGGGCTCGATGCCGAGCCTCAACGCCCGGACAGCGGAGGCGTTCGAGGCGGATCTCCAGTGGATCCGGTCCCGTACGGATCGCCCCTTCGGGATCAACCTGACGATCGGCTTGACGGACCCGGAGCGGCTTCGCCAGGACGTGGCGCTCTGCTCGGCGTATGAGGTGCCGGTGCTCCTGACGAGCTACGGGGATCCGACGGCGCTGGTGCAGGAGGCGCACGGTCGCGGCGCGACGGTGCTCCACGACGTGATCCACCTGAAGCACGCGCTGAAGGCGCAGGCGGCGGGCGTGGACGGGATCATCGCGGTGAGCCAGGGGGCGGGGGGGCACGCCGGCCAGGTGAACCCCTACGTGCTGCTCCCCTGGCTGCGCCGTCACCTCCAGGTGCCGGTGGTGGCGGCGGGCTGCATCTCGGGGGGGGAGCAGATCGCGGCGGCGTTCGCGCTGGGCGCGGAGCTGGCGTATGTGGGCACGCGCTTCATCGCCTCGGCGGAGTGCGGCGCCTCGGCGGACTACAAGGCGCTGGTGGTGTCGTCGAGCCACGAGGACGTGGTGTACACCGATCGGGTCTCGGGGGTGCACGCCAACTTCCTGAAGGCGACGCTCCCCGACGAGACGGCGCCGGACCGGAGCCCCGCGGCGGCGAAGCGCTGGCGGGACATCTGGAGCGCGGGCCAGGGGGTGACCTTGATCGAGGAGGTCAAGCCGATGGGTGAGATCGTGGAGGCCATGGTGCGCGAGTACCACGACGCCCGCGCTCGCCTGAGCGGCTAGATAACCTGAGGTAATGCTGCGCCGCAGTGAACATGCTGCGGCGCAGCATTACCTCAAGGCATCGCCGCGGAGCGGCGCGAGGTTGGTGTTCAGTCGTCGCCCAGGACGAGCATGCCCTGGGCGCGCATCTCCAGGCGGGCGGCGGTCTCGATGAGGTCCTGGGTGACGGGCTGATCGCGGGCGGCGGCGAGGAAGGCGGCGCGGAGGACGGCGTTCTTGATGTGTCCGCCGGCGAACTCGAAGCGGGCGGCGAGGTCGTCGTAGTCGAGGCTTTGGAGGGGGAGATCGCCGCTCTGGAGCATGGAGCGCCAGAGGGCGCGTCGCTCGGGGGCGCCTGGCTTGGGGAAGGTGACGCGGAGGGAGAGGCGTCGGGCGAAGGCGTCGTCGATGGAGGCGCCGAAGTTGGTGGTGAGGACGACGACGCCAGTGAAGGCTTCGAGGCGCTGGAGGAGGTAGTTGACCTCCATGTTGGCGTAGCGGTCGTTGGAGGACTTGACCTCGGTGCGCTTGGCGAAGAGGGCGGAGAGGCCGCGTGCGTCTCCGAAGCGTCGCCCGAGGCCCCAGGCGCCGAGGACGCGGTCGCGGAGCCGGAAGCGGTGGGTGAACTCCTCCAGCTGGAGGCGGAGGGGCGGGGTGAGGATGAGGTCCTCCCAGGTCCAGGCGCGCTCGACGAGGCGGGCGCTCTCGCCGAGGCGGTGGGCGATGCCGTCCTTGACGGCGCGGAGGAGGGTCGTCGCCAGGACGGGGCGGGCGGGGTCGTCGGCGCTCCGGCTCTGGGCGACGGCGCCGTGGATCTGTCCGGGGGTGAGGTGGTAGGTGCTGGCGAGGTAGGTGAGGTCGAGGTCTGACATCCGCTCGGTCCCCGGCGCGGGCAACCAGCTCGTCGGGCGCCTGAAGAACGGCGAGGGCGTCGAGGTGCTGGGATCGCGGTCGGGGTGGCTGCACATCCGCTCGGGGCGCGGCGAGGGGTGGGTGTCGGGGGAGTACGTCCAGACGACCTCGCAGGGGGACGCGGCGCGTGGGGGCCAGCAGCAGCAGCAGCAGCAGCAGCAGGAGCAGCAGGGCGGCGGGCAGGAGGAGCAGCCCGAGGCGCGCCAGGGCTTCTGGAGCCGCCTCTTCGGGCGGCGCGGCGGGGAGGAGCAGGGCCAGGGCCAGGCGTCGAGCGGCCGGGGGATGCCGCGAGAGCTCTCGCGGCTGCTGAACCGCGGCGATCTGAGCGCCGCGCAGGTGCAGCAGGCGCGGGCGATGATCGAGCAGCTCCCGGCGGAGCAGCAGCCCGAGGCGTGGCAGGCGCTCCAGGCGGCGACGCCCTACATCAACCAGCTCAGCGTGAAGTCGCGGGGGCCGCGCCACGGCGCGGGCGGCGCTCCGCGGCGGCAACGCGTTGATCGCCAGCATCACCGGGCACGTCGTCCGGATCCAGGAGATCAACGACGCCGGGATCATCGCAGACGACCCCGCCGGGCCGACGACGCTGAAGGCGGGCGGGAGCAGCAGCATCTCCTGGGGCAACGGCAACAACCGCTTCTGGTCCTGGGCAGACGTCGAGGCGCACCACTTCCGCTACGTCGGGATCGTGTCCAAGGCGTAGAGGCGGCGGGTCTTCTCCCACGAGCGGACGCGGCGGCTCACCAGCTCCGCCAGGGCCTCCGTCGCGTCCTGCTCCACCTCCAGCGGCGAGAGGATGAAGAAGCCGAGGCGCCGCGCGATGGCCAGGCTGCGCTGCGTCAGGCTGGAGGAGCCCGCAGCGAGGGGCTGGATCACGACGTTCTCGCGGGGGAGGGCGGCCAGGCGCTCTCGGTAGCGCGCGGCGACGCAGGGGTTGCGCTGCTCGATCAGGGCGAGGTTGCCCACATGCCACCCCTCGATCACGCGGGCGCCGGCGCTGGCGGCGTCGCGGCCCAGCTCACGCCACATCACCTCCTCGTCCAGCGCGGCGTCGAGCCCCTCCAGCGCGGCGTGGAAGGGCAAGCCCAGGCGCTCGGCCACCTGGCCCCCCAGGGCGCGGGTGGCCTCGCCTTCGGGCCCGAGGAGGACGACGCGCGGCGGCAGGAGCGCGCGCTGGCGGCTGACATGGGCGTTGTGGCTGAGGAGCGCGGAGGTGAGCTGGAGCATGGTCGCCTCGGGGTCGTGCCAGCGGGGCGCTGGCGTGTCGTCCCTCAACTTTGGGGGCTGCTCCGGCACGTAGCGTGCCGCGCCGTCACCGCAGCGTGCGATTCTTGACGCATGAGTTGGCGCGATTCTTGTTCTAACTCCTTCTGCTGCGCGCCGCCTCGCTCGGCTCACCGACCCCACCCCCAGGAGGCTCCCATGCTCCCCCCCCGTTGGCTCCACACCGCGGCGACCCTCGCCCTCGCCCTCCTCCTCGCCGCCTGCACCACGCCCCCTCCGGATTCGGGGGCGTCCGGGAACAACAGCGCCGCCAACAACAGCGCCTCCAACAACAGCGCGCAGAATAATTCCAGTCAAAATTCAGTCAATAATGCATCAAATAACAACGTGCCGGGGAACAACACGCCCGGCAACAACAGCCCCGCCAACAACAACCCCAGCAACAACAACCCCGTCATCGACTCCCCCACCGCAGGCGACGGCTGCATGACCGAGCGGGACTGCTCCCCGGGTGAGCTCTGCGTCGGCGCCGACCGCTTCAACGGCGTGGAGGGCTACTGCACCTTCCTCAACTGCGAGACCCACGACGACTGCGTCTTCCCGCGCGGCGGGACCTTCTGCTGCAGCAACTTCGGTGACTACCGCGGCTGCTTCCGCGAGGCCGACGGCGCCGTCTGCGGTGACGAGCAGGGCCAGCAGGGAGACACCTGCGCCTCGGGCGGCCAGAGCGACTGCGCCGGAGCGGGCCACTACTGCATCGACCTCTACGGCAACGAGGTCAGCGAGCCCTTCTGCGCCGCCCTCTGCGACCCGCGCGAAGACGCCTGCCCTGCGGGGAGCTACTGTTACGCCACCGCCGCCGACAGCGGCGTCTGCGTGACCCGCGGCGACACCTCCGACCGCGAGCCCTGCGCTGACGATCCCTACGCCTGCCAGGACGACGCCTTCTGCATCGGGGCCTGGACCGACGACGCGCTCGCCTACTGCGGTCGCTTCTGCACCCGCGACGCCCAGTGCCCCGAAGACGAGTGGTGCCTGGTCTACCCCGGCGGCGATCAGGGCCTCTGCTCGCCTCGCGGCGGCGCGCTCCCCGAGGGGGCCTCCTGCGCCGAGGACCGCTTCGCCTGCGCCGAGGGGCTCTTCTGCCTCTACGAAGGCGAGCGCTACGCGCGCTGCGCCCGCTTCTGTGAGCGCAGCGCCGAGTGCGCCGAGGGCTCCTTCTGCCAGATCTACGACCCCGGGACAGGCGCCGGGATCTGCGTCGTCGAGGACGGCCGCGACAACGGCGAGCCCTGCGGCGACAACCCCTTCGCCTGCAACGCGGGCGCGATCTGCTACGGCGGCTACGGCGCGGGCTACAACGGCGACGCCTTCTGCGTCGATGAGTGCACCAACGACCCGGCCAGCTGCGGCGCGGGCTTCACCTGCGTCCCCTTCGAGACGATCTCCTACTGCCTGCCGGACGGCGACGCCCAGGCGGGCGAGCCCTGCACCTCCGCCCGCGACTGCGCCGCAGACACCTACTGCGTGGACGATCCGGCAGGCGAGGGCAGGGTCTGCGCTGCGGCCTGCACCTCGGACGCCGAGTGCGGCGCCGACCAGTGGTGCACCTCCGACGGCGACGCCCAGGGGCTCTGCTGGCCCCGGGGCGACCGCGGCCAGGGCGAGCCCTGCGCCGATGACGCGGCGGCGTGCGGCGCGGGGACCTTCTGCGCCGGGGCCGAGCCGCTCTGCTTCGGCCAGTGCGACGCCGAGGGCGCCGGGTGCCCCGACGATCACTACTGCCTCCCCGCCAACGCCGACGGCCAGCGCTGGTGCTACCCGCGCGGCACCACCCCCGCTGGCGAAGCCTGCGACGCGGCCTACGCCTGCGCTGAGGGCTCCTTCTGCGTCGAGCGCGTCGAGGACCAGGGCCGCTGCCTCTCGGGCTGCCGCACCGACGCCGACTGCCTCGCGGATCAGTGGTGCTACCGCTCCCGCACCTACACCAGCTGCCTCCCCCGCGGCCAGGGCGAGACCGGCGAGGGCTGCGGCGCCGACGGGTTCGACTGCGCCGAGGGGCACCTCTGCCTCTACGCCGGCACCCCCGACGCCTACTGCGTCGAGGACTGCACCGGCTTCCCCGACCGCTGCGGCGAAGGCGAGGTCTGCCGCTTCATCGGCTGGGGGCTCAACATCTGCATGCCCACCGGCGAGCTGACCCTCAACGACTCCTGCGCCGCCGACCCCCAGTCCTGCGATGCGGGCACCATCTGCGCCGGCGTCGGCTTCGTCAACGCCTTCTGCGCCGACCTCTGCACCTTCGACCGGGACAGCTGCCCCGAGGGCACCGCGTGCACCTTCACCGACGGCGGCCTCGGCGTCTGCATCCCGCCCGGCTTCGACTACGGCGACCCCCTCCCCACCGGCGGCGGCCCGCTCTGAGGCGTGACGGGGTGAGGGGTGGGCGCTGCCCACGCCCGCCAGGGAGGAAGCTCCCCCCTGGACCCCCGTTCTTTTTCGTGCAAAAAGAGCGCAGCGTGGCTCCTGTCGGGCGATATATCGCCCGACAGGAGCCACGCTGCGCTCTTTTTGCACGAAAAAGAACGG
>CAUJGC010000175.1 GCA_963169075.1 Myxococcota bacterium | reverse complement strand
TGGCGTCATCAGGGCAGTTGTCGCAGACGTCGCCCACGCCGTCGTTGTCACCGTCGGCCTGGTCGGCGTTGGCGTCGGCCGGGCAGTGGTCTGCCGCGTCCTCCACGCCGTCACCGTCGGTGTCCACGGGGGTCGGCGCGTCGCAGACGTCGCCGAGGCCGTCCCCGTCCTCGTCCGCCTGATCGGCGTTGGCGAGCAGGGGGCAGTTGTCGGTGTCGTCCTGGACGCCGTCGTTGTCGGTGTCGGCGTTGTTGGGGTCCGTCTCGTCCGCGTCCACGGCGCCGGTGCCGTTCACGTCCTCCTGACCGTCGGTCAGGTTGTCCATGTCGGAGTCCGCCATGACCGGGCTCGTCGTCGTCGAGGGGTCCGCGTCGGAGGCATAGAAGCCCGCGAGCACGTCCGTCCCCAGGAAGGCGATGCCGTTGCTGTCGCCGCCGGGGATCGGCGCCGTCACGCCCAGCTCCACGCCGTCCACCAGACCGTCATCGTCAGTGTCGGGGTCGAGGGGGTCGGGATCGGCGCCCGCGTCGTAGACGCCGTCCGCGCCGACCTCGTCGCCATCGGAGAGGCCGTCGTCGTCGCTGTCCGCGTCCAGGGGGTTGGTGTCCGTGTCCGCGTCGTAGACGCGGTTGGCGCCGACCTCGTCCAGATCGCTCAGGCCGTCGCCGTCGGTGTCGGCGTTGTTGGGGTCGGTCCCCAGCACAGCCTCCTCCGCGTCGAAGAGGCCGTCCATGTCGGTGTCCAGCTGAACGAGGACCTGGCACATGCTGCTGCAGGTGCGGTTGTCGCCGTTGTTGGCCCCGTCATCGCACTGCTCGGCGTTCTGGATGAGGCCGTCACCGCAGGCGGGCAGCTCGCAGGTGGTGGTGCAGGCGGTCGTGCCCGAGTCCGCGTTGTTCGCGCCCTCGTCGCACGCCTCGGCGCCCTCCACCACGCCGTCGCCGCAGACCGCGACGATGACGTTGAGGGTGCAGTCGTTGCGGCAGGCGTCGGTGTCGTCCGCGTTGCCGTCGTCGCACTGCTCGGCGTTCTGCGTGAAGCCGTCCCCGCAGGCGGGCAGCTCGCAGGCCGTGGTGCAGGTGGTCGTGCCCGAGTCGGCGTTGTTCGCGCCCTCGTCACACGCCTCCATGCCCGCCATCATCCCGTCACCGCAGACAGCGGCGGTCTGGGTGAGGACGTCCACCGTGTAGGCCCCCGTCGGCGCGCTGAAGGAGCTGACGATGATGACCAGCACCTCGCCGTCCCCGATGGGGATGTCGACGAGCTGGCTGACGCGGGTCATCCCCGAGGCGACGTCGTCGTTGCCCTCGATGCAGTTGGTGGTGGGGTTCGCCGGGTCGAAAGGCGCGGTGAAGACGTGGACGAAGCCGTCCCCGCTCCAGTTGCCGGTGATGGTCACCAGCTGCGCCATGCCCGTCGTGTTGACGATCTCCAGCGCGTCGTAGTCCCGCGTGTTGGTCGTCGCCGCGCACCCCTCGTCCGGCCGCACCCAGTCGGGGTCGGCCGCCAGGAGGTCGCCGCTGAAGCTGACCGTCATCCCCGGCGCCGCGATGGGCGTGGGGTTGATCTCGCAGGCGTTGGAGCACGCGTTGGTGTCATCCATATCGCCGTCGTCGCACTCCTCGCCCATGTCGAGGACGCCGTCGCCGCACACCGGCGCGCCGGGCACGGTGCAGTTGTTGCGGCAGAGGTCGTTGTCGACCATGTTGCCGTCGTCGCACTGCTCGCCGGTGTCCGTCACGCCGTCGCCGCACGCCGCCAGGGTGCAGTCCGTGCGGCACGCATCCGGGTCGGTGTCCGAGTTGAGCGCGCCGTCATCGCAGCTCTCGCCCGGCTCCAGGACGCCGTTGCCGCACGCCGTCTGGGTGAGGACGTTGATGGTGTAGGCGCCGATAGCGTCGGCGGGGTTGAAGGTGCTGGCGACCACCACCAGGCGCTCGCCCGGCTGGATGGCGACGTTGACGAGCTGGCTGCCGCTCGCAGGCGGGTTGCCGAAGTCATCGTCACCCACCACGCAGTTGGTGCGGTCCGCCGGATCGAAGGGCGTGCGGTAGACGTGGAGGTAGCCGTCGCCGCCCGGCCACGCCGCCGTGATCGTGAGCTGCTGCGCAGCCCCCGTGGTGTTCTCGATCACGAAGGTGTCGTAGTACTTGCCCGGGGTGCCCGCGCCGCAGGTGGCCGAGGGGCGGCTCCAGGTCGGGTCGGTGTCGTCCAGCGAGCCCGCCAGATCGATGCTCATCCCCGGGTCCGCGATGGGCGTCGCGACGATCACAGGCACGGTGCAGTCATTGCGGCACGTGTCTGTGTCGTTCATGTTACCGTCGTCACACGCCTCGCCGGTGTCCGTCACGCCGTCGCCACACGCCGCCGGGGTGCAGTCCGTGCGGCAGGCGTCCGGATCGGTGTCCGAGTTCAGCACGCCGTCGTCGCAGCCCTCGCCAGCGTCCAGCACGCCGTCGCCGCAGAACGAGGCGATGTTCAGCGTGCAGTCGTTACGGCAGAGATCGTTGTCGTTCGCGTTACCGTCGTCACACTCCTCACCCGTGTCCGCCACGCCGTCGCCACACCCTGCCGGGGTGCAGTCGGTGCGGCAGGCATCGGGCAGGAGATCCGAGTTGAGCAGCCCGTCATCGCACTGCTCCATCCCGCCGATCATGCCGTCGCCGCAGACCACCGGGGGCACCTGGGTCAGCACGTTGATCGTGTAGGAGGGGACGTTGATGTTGGCGCCGAAGGTCGTCGCCACCAGCACCAGGACCTGCCCCGGCGCGATGTTGACGTTGGTGACCTGGCTCCCCGAAGAGCCTCCGAAGTCGTCGTCCCCCACCAGGCAGTTGGCCGTGCCCATCGCCGGGTCGAAGGCGTCGCGGTAGACCAGCAGGAAGCCGTCGCCGCCCGTCCAGGCCGCCGTGACGGTGAGCTGCTGGGCAGCGCCCGTGTTGTTCACGACCTCGAAGGTCTCGTAGCGTCGGTTGGCGCTGGCGCCCGTGCAGCCCTCGCCGGGGCGGCTGAAGGTGGGATCGGTGGCGTCGATGGCCCCGGCGAAGTTCACGCTCATCCCCGGCGCCGCGATGGGCGTGGGGTTGATCTCGCAGGCGTTGGAGCACGCGTTGGTGTCGTCCATATCGCCGTCGTCGCACTCTTCGGTGCCGCCCACGATGCCGTCGCCGCACACCGCCGGGGGCGGGATCGTGCAGTCGTTGCGGCAGGCGTCGTTGTCGTTCATGTTGCCGTCATCGCACGCCTCCATGCCCGCCGCGAAGCCGTCGCCGCAGACGGGGTTCTGGGTGAGGACGTCGATGGTGTAGGCGCCGATGGCGTCGGCGGGGTCGAAGGTGCTGGCGACCACCACCAGGCGCTCGCCCGGCTGGATGTTGACGTTGGTGAGCTGGCTGCCGCCCGCCGCCGGGCTGCCGAAGTCGTCGTCTCCGCGGACGCAGTTGGCGCGGTCCACCGGATCGAAGGGCGCGCGGTAGACGTGGAGGAAGCCGTCGCCGCCCGGCCACGCCGCCGTGATCGTGAGGCGCTGCGGGGCGCCGGTGTTGTTCACGATCTCGAAGGTGTCGTAGTAGCGGTTCGCGTTGTTGCCTGTGCAGCCCTCGTTCGGGCGGCTCCAGGTCGGGTCGGTGTCGTCCAGCGAGCCCGCGAGCTGGACGCTCATCCCCGGCGAGGCGATGTCGGTGGCGCCGGCCATCATGGGGAGGGTGCAGTCGCTCAGACACCCGTCGGTGTCGTCCATGTTGCCGTCGTCGCACGCCTCGGCGTAGGGCGAGGCGCAGTCCGCCATCGTGAAGTCGAGGCGGAAGTTGTCGAAGGCGCCGGGGCGGATCTGGCCGCTGTTGCTGTTGTAGGTGTAGACGCCGAACCGGATCTCGCCGCCGCTCAGGTCGATGCCGGCGTTCTGGAGATCCGCCGCGCTGAGCGTGCAGCTCATCGGCACGAAGGCGCCGTTGGAGTTGATGTCCCGCAGGCAGAGGCGCGCGTACGTCCCGCCCTGGATCACCGAGAGCCCGAAGCGCGTCACGCCCGGGCTGAGGGTGGCCGCGTCCAGGCTGAAGCGCAGGCCGTCGATCGTCCCACGCGCCGCCGGATCAAACGTCGCCGGGGTGTAGGTGTGGTGGACGTGCAGGGTGCCGCCGCGCGAGTCGTGGTTGAAGCCCCGCGCCGGCGCCGGGTTGCCCACATCCATCCGCTGCATGGCCGAGGTGCTGCTGACCACCGGCATCGCCAGCGAGTCCGGCGCGATCTCCAGCGACCAGTCCGCGTTCGCGAAGTCGGCGTCCGTCACCGACCACGCCGTCGGGTTGGCGCAGGCCATCGCGTCCAGCGCGCCGTTGCCGCAGAGCTGCGCGCAGAGCTGCCCCGGCGTGGAGCAGGCGTAGCCCGCCTCCACCTGGCAGCTCACCGAGCAGCCGTCGTCGTCCGCCATGTTGCCGTCATCGCACTGCTCGCTGCCGCCGAGCACGCCGTCGCCGCAGGCCACCACGGCCTGCTGCGTCGAGCGCAGCTGCGGCGACGCGGCCTGCGGG
The DNA here is from genome assembly GCA_963169075.1 of Myxococcota bacterium. GTDB lineage: Bacteria > Myxococcota_A > Bradymonadia > Bradymonadales > CAUJGC01. The sequence continues at coordinate 4,180 of CAUJGC010000175.1, read as the reverse complement.
GCCTGCGTCGTCTGGGGAGCCTCGCCGCACGCGCTCAAGATGAGCGCGCCGAGCGCCAGCGCCCCCCAGAGGCCGAGGGGCGAGCGTCCGCGACGCGCCCGACTCGGTGCCTTGGGTGTCTTGTTCCAATTCATGGGTCCTCGTTCTCCTTTCCTGATGAGCGGGGCGCCAGCCGGCGCCGCCATACAAAATACACGCTGAGACACAGCGCGCTTCACGACCGATGCGTTGACGCATCCTGGGACACCGCCGCGCAGAGTGAGACTCTGCGCCGCTCCCCTGGGCGTTCCTCTCTCATCTGCTTAGAGGATGCAGCCGCGCTGCGCAAATCCGATCGCTCATTCGAAGAACTTGGCGTTCTCCGCGATGTAGCTGCGCCACTTCTCCGGCACATCGTCCTCGTCGAAGATCGCGTCCACCGGGCACTCGGGCTCGCAGGCCCCGCAGTCGATGCAGACGTCCGGGTCGATGAACATCTGGATGCCCTTGAGCTGCGCGGGGTTCTCGCCGTGCTCCTCTTTGATCTGCTCGATCTCCTCCAGGGTGAGCGGGCCGTGGATGCAGTCCACCGGGCAGACCGGGATGCAGGCGGTGTCGCAGACGCCGACGCAGGGTTGGGTGATCACATAGGTCATAGGGGCTCCTCCGGGTGAGTCCTGGCCGACGCCAGGAGTTGCGACGCCGCGACGCGGCGTCCTGTGCGCGCCGCCACAAAGCAGGAAGTATGCCTTACCCGGGGCCACCTCTACGACGGCCTCGCCGCGTCTTGACATGGGTTATCACCGAAGCTACGGTGCTCCTTCACCGGCATTTCGGTGGCACCGAAATGCCGGTGAAGACAACCCCCCCGGCCCCGTAAGCTCCTGTTCGCTGCGCTCTCAGGAGCAACGGTGCCGGTCCCCCCCGTGACGGGGGGACACCGACGGGTCGCTGGGGGGTGGCGAGCGCAGCGAGCAGATGGCGAGCGAGCGCAGCGAGGGAGGTCGGTGCCCCCCCGTCACGGGGGGGGCCGGGGGCGTTCGTCCGGGCTTTGCCCGGACGTTACGCCCCCGGGGGGGTTGCCGTCACGGGGGGGGCCGGGGCCGTTCGGCCAGTCCCGCAGGGCTGGACGTTACGGCCCCGGGGGGGTCACGCGAGAGGAGGTCAGCAGGTATGCGCGGAGCGTCAGGCGAGGTGTGGGGCGAGGTGGAGCTGGCGTCGCTGGTGGCGTCGCTGGCGGACGCGGCGTTGAGCGGGACGACGCGCACCTCGGCGGCGCGTCGGATGGCGCGGGTGCTGCGGGAGGGGCTGCCGTTGACGGCGCTGGAGCTGGGGTGGCACCTGGAGGGGCGGCCTCCGGAGTCGGTGCTGGCGCGGGTGCGGGCGGGGGGTGAGGTCGGGGTCACGACGCAGGAGAGCCCGCTGCCGCCGGAGCTGGCGCAGGGGGGGCAGGAGGCGCGGCGGGTGCGCGTCGCGGGGCGTCCGGGGTGGGGCGGCGAGGTCGGGGAGGGGTGGTTGCTGCCGCTGGCGTCGGAGGGTCGGGGGTATGCGCTGCTGGGGTTGGAGGGCGGGGAGCCGCCTGCGGAGGCGTTGGCGGCGCTGGGGCGCGTGCTGCGGGCTGCGGAGCGCCACCTGCTCTTGCTGGAGCGCGTGGCGCGGCTCTCGCGGCGGGCCTACAAGGCGAACCAGGATCTGCGGCGTCAGCTGGAGCAGGTGGCGCCGGGTGGGGTGGTGGCGGTGAGCGCGGCGATGCGTGAGGTGCTGGCGCTGGCGGCGCAGGTGGCGCCCCACGACACGACGGTGCTGGTGCGGGGGGAGTCGGGGACGGGGAAGGAGGTGATCGCGCGGCATATCCACGCGCTCTCGCCGCGTCGGGAGCGTCCCTTTGTGCAGGTGAACTGCGGGGCGCTGCCGCATGATCTGGTGGAGTCGGAGCTTTTTGGTCACGAGAAGGGGGCGTTCACCAGCGCGAGCCAGCGCCACATCGGGCGCTTTGAGCGGGCGCACGGCGGGACGATCCTGCTGGACGAGGTGGGCGAGCTGCCGCTCCACGCGCAGGTCAAGCTGCTGCGGGTGTTGCAGGAGGGCGAGCTGGAGCGTGTGGGCGGCGAGCAGGGCATCCAGGTGGACGTGCGGGTGATCGCGGCGACGCACCGGGATCTGGAGGCGATGGTGCAGGCGGGGCTCTTCCGGGCGGATCTCTTCTACCGGCTCAACGTCTTCCCGCTGACGATCTTGCCGCTGCGGGAGCGCCCGGAGGACATCCCGGCGCTGGTGGAGCATCTGGTGGGTGGGATCGCGCGGCGCCTGGGACGCGCGGCGCCGCACGTGACCCCGGACGGGCTGGCCCGGCTGGGGGCGGCGCCGTGGCCTGGGAACGTGCGCGAGCTGGAGAACGTGCTGGAGCGGGCGCTCATCCTCTCTCCAGGCGAGGTGCTGCACCTGCCGGGGCTCCCGAGCGTGGCGCCGCCGCGCCAGGCGACGGAGGGAGGGGGCGGCGCGCTGGCGCCGCTTGAGGAGCACATCCGCGCGCACATCGCCCAGGCGCTGCGGCTGACCCAGGGCAAGCTCTACGGCGCGGACGGCGCGGCGGCGCTGCTGGGGCTGAAGCCCTCGACGCTGCAGAGCCGCATGGCGCGGCTGGGGCTCTCACGAGACGACTTCACGCCTCATGCTTCTTGACCCGGGCCTCGGCTTTGAGGAGGCGGGCGCGGGCCTTCTCCAGGCGGGCCTCGGCGCGGGCGAGCTTCTCCTGGGCTTTGAGGAGCGCCTCGCGGGCTTTATCCAGCTTCTTGGACTTCTTTTTGTCTGACTTTTTATCCGATTTCTTGTTTGATTTTTTGCTGGATTTCTTGGCGGCTTCTTGAAGCGCGCTCTTGGCGCCCTTCTTCTGGGCGCGCTGCTCCGGTTCGGCGCCTGGGGTGGTCTGGGGTGGGGTCTCCTTCATCGCGCGGCCCTCCTGCTGCGACGCGCTGGCGTCGTCATCGTCGTCATCGGGTGAGGTGGTGAAGATCGAGGGGGTGTCCTCGTCGTCGTCGTCCAGGTCGGCGCTCTCGTCGAGCGGCTGGAAGGCGGCGTTGGGGCCGGACACCTCGATGTACTCGAACTCGCTGGGGGGGCGCGGCGCGGGAGGCGTCGCAGGCGGCGTGTTGGCCTCCAGCTCCGGGGGTTGGGGGGTGTCGCGCACCGGGGGGCTCTCCTCGCTCATAGTGGACAGGCTCCTGGGGGTAGTGTTTGAGGGGCGCGGGGCTCGCGGACGTGCCAGCGCTCCAAGGTAGGAGCGCGCGCGCGGAGATCAAGCCCCGCGCGCATGTTGACACTCTGCGCCACGAGGGCTACGGGGATGAGCGCGCATGCCGCGCGCTGGAGCCCGCTGTGGAAGACCTGCACCTGATCATCCTGCCGATCCTGACGCTCTCCATGACGGTCCGCTCGACGGTGGGCTTCGGGGAGGCGCTGATCGCGATGCCGCTCTTGACGCTGGCGGTGGGGCTGGATCTGGCGGCGCCGCTGGTGTCGCTGAACTCGATCGTGATCTCGGGGCTGATCCTGGCGCAGGATCGGCGTCAGGTGCAGCTGGGCAGCGTCAAGTGGCTGCTGGCGGGCGGGGTGCTGGGGGTGCCGGCGGGGCTGCTGCTGCTGGCGGGGCCGTTTGATCGGGCCATCCAGCTCGCGCTGGCCGCGCTGCTGATCGCGTTCTCGGCGTTCAAGCTCTCGCGCCCGACGACGTGGCGCCTGCAGAGCGACCGGTGGGCGCTGCCCTTCGGCTTCGCGGCGGGGCTGCTGGGCGGGATGTTCAACACCGCCGGGCCGCCGCTGGTGATCTTCGGCACGCTGCGGGGGTGGCCGCCGGAGCGCTTCCGGGCGACGCTCCAGGGCTTCTTTCTGCCTTCGGGGGTGCTGGTGGCGCTGGGGCACGGGGTCGCGGGGCGGTGGACGGCGGAGCTTGGGGTCAACTTCCTGCTGGGCCTCCCCGTGGTCGCCGCCGCGCTGGCGCTGGGGACGTGGCTCAACCGCCGCATCTCGCCAGGTCGCTTTGACCGCCTGGTCTATATGCTCCTGATCGTGATCGGGCTGGCGCTGCTGGGGCGCAACCTGGCCGGCTGACCCCCCCGGGGCCGTAACGTCCAGCCCACCGGGACGGGAAGAACGGCCCCCGCCCCCCCCGTGAAGGCAACCCCCCCCGGGCCGGAACCTCCAG
>CAUJGC010000174.1 GCA_963169075.1 Myxococcota bacterium | reverse complement strand
GAAGTCAGAACGTCCAAAAACCTTATCCCACGACCTCGTGACGGGGGGGCACCGACCTCGCTCGCGTTGCTCGCTCGCCCCCAGCGACCCGTCGGTGTCCCCCCGTCACGGGGGGGACCGGCCCCGTTCCTTCTGAGAGCGAAGCGAACAGAAGGTTACGGGGCCGGGGGGGTTGTCGCCTCAAGTTTGCACAAGCGTTACAAAGCGCTCCTGCGTCCTGGTGTAGAGAGTCGGCGGCGGCGTGTGATGCGCAGGAGGAGCCGTGAAGGAGCACTATCGACGCGCAGGGTGGGGGGTCTTGGTGGCGGGGCTGACGTGGGCGGGCTGCGCCTCGTGCTCGGGGGCGGAGGAGGAGACGCGCAGCCGGTGGCTCCAGCACGTCACGGTGGAGGACAACCTGATCTTCCTCCAGCGCGACCCGGAGCTGGCGGGCGGGAAGCTGGTGAAGATGGGGGAGAGCCCCTACGCCTGGATGCGCGGCTCCCTGGGGCACTTCCTGCGCGATCAGGCCCAGGCCGCCGAGGGCCTGGAGGCGACGGCGTTCGCCAGCCCCGGCGGCGCGCGGGTGCTCCTGGTGGGCGACCCCCACGTCGAGAACATCGGCACCTTCCCTCGCCTCAGCGGCGAGCTTGTCGTGGCCTTCAACGACTTCGACGCGGCGACCTGGGGGCCGTGGATCAGCGATCTGCGGCGCCTCGCCTTGAGCTTCTGGCTCGTCGCGGAGGCGGCGGGCGCGGAGCGCCCCGACGCCTTCGCCGTCGCGGTGGCCCAGGGCTACCTCGACGGCGTGGCGGCGGAGCCGCTGATGAGCGGCGATGAGCATAAAATCCTGGATGATCTGATTAAAAAAGCATTAGAAAATGGCAATGATCGCGCCGAGCTGGCGGACTATACGGAGGTGCGGGAGGGAGCGCGGCGGCTGCGTCTGGGGGTGATCGAGCCGCCGGATCGCCAGGGCGGGGTGATCCGGGACGAGGTGCGGGGGATCAGCCCCGAGGAGCGTGCGGCGCTGGTGCGGGCCGTGGAGGAGGAGCTGCCGCAGACGCTGGCGGGGCCTGTGCCGCCGGGGGCGTTGAGGGTGAAGGACGCCGGGCGGCGGCTCGGCGCGGGGGTGTCGAGCTACCCGGCGCTGCGCTACTACGTGCTGGTGGAGGGGCCGACCCCGGCGCTGGAGGACGACTGGCTGCTGGAGGTGAAGGAGACGCTGGACCCGGCGTCCTTCCCAAACCTGGCGGGGGCGCTGCCGCCGCGGGCCTTCGGGAACAACGCCGAGCGGGCGGTGCGGCATCAGCGCGCGCTCCAGGGGGAGACGCTGGACCCGCTCCTGGGCCGGGCGACGGTGGGCGGCGCCTCGATGAAGGTCCGCGACCGGACGAAGTACCAGCGCGGCCTCGACGTGGCGCGCATCCTGGAGCGGATGGAGGCGAAGCGCTGGTCTGAGGAGGATCTCCAGACCCTCGCGGTCTTCGCCGGGCGCCTCCTGGCGCAGAGCCACTGCTTCGGGCCGATGCTGGACGGGGGCGACGCCCGCGCCCAGCTCCGCGCCGACCTCGGCGCGCGCCCCGAGGCCCTCCTCGACGAGCTTCGCGCCTTCGCCCAGGTCTACGGTCCCGCACGCTCCAGGATCACCGCCTCCACCGCGCCCTCCTCGACCGCCTCGGCCCTCGCCTTGGGTACACGCCATGAGCGCCCGCTGGAGTGGGGTCCAGGGGGCCGCTGCCCCCTGGCGGGTGTGGGCAGCGCCCACCCCTCAAGCCAGAAAATCAATACAAAATACACATATATTTGCATTCATGCTCCTCTTCTCCACTCCCGCCGCCGCGCAGGGGCTCCTGGACCCCGCCGAGGTCGCCCCGCGGGTGCAGGTGGAGGCGGAGCTCTTCACGTCGGGGGCGATCACCTCGACGGACGTGGAGACGACCTCGGCGTTTGAGGTCCAGCGGGCGGAGGCGGGGGGCGTGGCTGCGCTGGCTGGAGGATGACCTGGGGGCGGAGGTGCGGCTGGAGACGATCCGCTCGGCGGGGCCGGACAGCCTGCTGGGGATCGACACGAACTCGCTGGTGGTGCGGCTCAAGCGCGGCTGGGGCTACGCGCGCCTCCAGCCGCTCCCCTGGCTGCGCCTGGAGGGGCGGCTGGGCCTGATCCCCGATCTCTGGGTGGAGCGGATCGAGCAGGGCTACGACCTCCGCGGGCTGGCGCCGACGACCGGGGAGGGCGCGCTGCTCCTGGACACGAGCGACGGCGGGGCCTCGGCGTCGCTGGAGGGGTGGGGCGGCGCGGTGGCGCTGGCCGTCGCGGTGGTCAACGGCGAGGGGCGGAATCAAAGGGAGCTGAACGAGGGGAAGAACACGACGGCGGTGTTGAGCGCGCGGCCGCTGCGCTTCGCCTGGGGCGGGGCGCCAGCGGAGCTGGCGCTGCACCTGGGCTACCGGGACGGCTCGACCGGGATCGCCCGCGTGGTGGACAACCGCCTCATGGCGGGCCTGACCTTCCGCAGCCGCTACGCCTGGGCAGGCGCCGAGTGGCTCCGCGCCGACAGCTTCCAGGGCCGCGAGGTCGAGGCGGAGGCTCAGGGCCTCTGGGCCAACGCCTGCCTGGGCCTCCCCTGGCTCGGAGCGCTGGCCCGCTGGGATCGCCAGGTGGACGATCTGGCGACGCCCGAGCGCGCCCGCAGCCGCCTCACCGGGGGCCTCTACCTGGACCTGATCGCGCCGGGCTGGCCGGATGAGCCGCGGCGCTTCCGCCTCCTCCTGACGGCCCAGCGCGAGGAGGCGGCGCCCCGCGCGGCGCCGCTCCCGGGCGCCCCTGAGCTGGCCGCGCTCTGGCGCGGCGCCTTGATCCTCGACCTCAGCGGTCGCGCTGAGACCCCATGAACCCCCTCGCTGGAGCGGAGCGATGATGCGCAACGTCCCCTTGATCCTGAGCCTCCTCTCTCTCCTGGGCGCGCTCGCGGCGTGCAGCGGCGCCGAGCGCGGCGCAGAAGAGGGCTCGAACAACAGCGCTGCAAACAACTCTCAGCAAAATAACACGCAAAATAACAATAATAATTCATTAAATAACAATCAAAATAACGGGGTCAACAACGGGGCCAACAACGGGGCCAACAACAGCGCCAACAACGGCGCGCCTGCGTCGCGTTGGCGGGGCGTCGTGGTGATCAACGAGGTGATCGCCGCAGGCGACCCCACCGATCAGGTCGAGCTCTACAACACCAGCGACGCCAGCGTGGACCTCTCGGGCTGGCAGGTGACGGACACGCCCGGGGACGCCGCCACCTTCGCGGCGCTGCCGGAGGGGACGACGCTCCCGGCGAAGGGCTACCTGCTCCTTGAGGTCAGCGACGACACCCTGGGCTTCAAGCTCGGCGGCGACGAGGCCTTCGCCCTCTACGCCCCCGACGGCACCCTCATCGACGTTGCCGACTGGGACGAGGGAGACTCTCCGGCGGGCGGCTCCTGGGCGCGCCTCCCCGACGGCGCTGGCGACTTCCAGACCACCGACGCGCCGACCCCCGGCGCACCCAACGAGTGACCCCCCCCGGCTGCGTAACGTCCTGCTCCGCTGCGCTTCGCAGGACGAACGCAGCCGGTCCCCCCCGTGACGGCAACCCCCCCGGCTGCGTAACGTCCTGCTCCGCTGCGCTACACAGGACGAACGCAGCCGGTCCCCCCCGTGACGGGGGGACACCGACGGGTCGCTGGGCGCTGGGGTGGGTGGGGTCGCTG
>CAUJGC010000173.1 GCA_963169075.1 Myxococcota bacterium | reverse complement strand
CGGCTTGGGGACAGCCTGCACCACGCGCCGGTCGAGGCGTTGGCGTGCTATGAGGGGGCGCTGCGCCTGATCCCGGATCACGCCCCGGCGCACTTCGGCGTCTTCATCGTGCGGCGGCTCCAGGGGGACGCCGCCGAGGCGGCCTACCACCTCTACACCGCGGTCCAGTACGCGCCCGGCAACACCATCTACCGCTATTATTACAACACCTGGCGCCTGGCGGACCCGAAGGCGGCCGCGGTCCTGCCGTCGCTGGGCGGCGAGGACGGGGCGGTCACGCCGCCCGCCGAGCGGGTGACGCTGCGGGCGATGCGGCGGCGGCGGGCGCCGTCCGACTCCTCACCGCTGCCCCCCATGCCGCCGCCCCCCGAGATCGACCCGCGCCGCCCCGAGGCGGTCCGCGCGCTGCTCGACGGCCTCCTGGCGGACGCGCGCCACAACCTCCTCCTGGCGATGGCCTTCCATTGGCTGGGGCGGATCGACGCCCGCGCCCAGACCCAGAGCCTCGGCGCGTCGCAGCGCCTCGTGGCGCAGCTCATCGCCAGCGTCGTCGGGCTCGCGCATCAAGAGCTGGCCCTGGGCGCGCTGGAGGAGGCCCGCGCCCTGGTCGCCCAGGAGGGCTGCGACGTCCGCACCCGCACCACCACCCTCGATCTCTGCATCCAGCGCCTCCAGAGCGCCTGACCCCCCGGAGGCCCTCATGCGCCCTGCCCTGCTCCTCCTCGCGGCTCTCCTCCTCCTCCTGGCGGCTCCCCCGGCTGCCCAGGCCCAGGAGTCCGATCAAGAACTCACCTTCGAGATCGACGAGGTGCCCGCCATCTACCAGGACGCCCCCACCGCCGAGGAGGACGCCACCGCCTCCCCCGCCATCGGGGACGACATGGAGGCCCTGCGCCAGATCTACCCCGAAGACCCCCTCTTCGAGACGAAGCTGCGCCTGGAGCGCCACCTCGGCGTCTACCTCATCCGCTACCCCCAGCGCGACGAGAGCGAGCGCGTCGAGATCAACAAGCGCGACGTCGACGCCTCCATCTGGGTCTCCATCGGCTCCCGCGAGGAGAACGATCTGGCCTGCAAGATGGTCCGCTGGCTCGTCTTCGGACGCACCACCTGGGCCCGCGGCGCCCGCGGCGTCTTCTCCGACTTCCAGGATCTCAACGCCCTCACCCTGCGCTTCGTCAACGTCCGCCTCCGCGACAACAAGCGCGGCCGCGTCAAGAAGCAGGTCCACGAGGTCATGGAGGCCACCCTCACCCGGCGCGACTTCGAGAAGCTCAAGCTGGAGGAGGTCCAGGATGATCTCAACCAGGAGCGCTGCGTGGACGCCGCTCGCAAGCACCTGTCACGTTATGTCTTTCACACCAAGTACTTTGACGCGTTCAAGGCTCAACAATAACGCGTCTTGATATATCAAGACGCCGCGTTGAACCGCCCCCGCCAACTCCCACCCCCCCGAGGCCCCCTTGACCGCCACCCCCGCCCCCTCCGCCCAGGAGCAGCCCTGGACCGTCCTCCGCATCCTCCGCTGGACCCAGTCCTTCTTCGCGGAGAAGCAGATCGAGGACGCGCGACGCGACGCCGAGATCCTCCTCGGGCACACCCTCGGCCTCTCCCGCGTCCAGCTCTTCACCCACTTTGATCGGCCCCTCTCCCCCGAGGAGCGCGACGCCTTCCGCGCCATCGTCAAGCGCCGCGCCCAACGCGAGCCCGTGGCCTACATCGTCGGCACCCGCGAGTTCTGGTCCATGCCCCTCAAGGTGGACCGGCGCGTCCTCATCCCGCGCCCCGACACCGAGTGCCTCGTCGAGCAGACCCGGCAGCGCGCCTGGGATGCCGTCGAAGACCCCCGGCGGCGCCCCACGCTCCCCCAGGACCTCGATCAGCGCGACAAGCCCCACATCTTCCTTGATGAGGAGGCCACCGCCCCCGAGCCCCAGCACGACGCGCCGCCCACCCCCCTCTCCTGGGAGGCCCCCCGGCGCCTCCGCGTCGCAGACATCGGCACCGGCTCCGGCGCCATCGCCCTCGCCCTCGCCAGGGAGCTGCCCTACGCCGACGTCCTCGCCGTCGATCTCTCCCAGGACGCCCTCGACCTCGCCCGGGAGAACGCGGAGGCCCTCGACCTGGGGCATCGGATCACGTTCGCCCAGGGGGATCTCCTGCAACCCCTCCGCGACGGCGCCCTCGGCGCGGCGCCCTTCGATCTCATCGTCTCCAACCCGCCCTACATCCCCGAGGCCCACCTCCACGACCTCCTCCCCGAGGTCGCCCGCCACGAGCCCCGCCTCGCCTTGACCCCCGGCCCCGAGGGCACCGAGGCCCTCAAGCGCCTCGCCCAGGACGCCTTCGATCTCCTCCGCCCCGGCGGCTGGCTCCTCATCGAGATCGGCTACGATCAAGCCGACGCGGCGCGCGCGCTCTTCGCAGCCTCAGCGCACCCCTGGGCCGATGTCCGCATCCTTCGGGATCCCTACTCCGGGCAACACCGCGTCGTCGAGGCGCGGCGGCCCTGAGCCCTGCCCCCCACCCCAGGAGCCCATGCGCGCCATCGACGCCCTCCCCTGCCGGGTCCACGTCTTCGTCTGCGCCAACACACGCCCCCCCGGCGGGCTCCCCTCCTGCGACCAGGGCGGGCAGGGGCTCTTCGACGCCCTCAAGCTGTGGGCCCTCCACAACCGACACGCTCGCACCGTCTGGGTCACCCAGACCCGCTGCCTTGGGTACTGTCACGCCGCAGGCGCCACCCTCGCCTTCTACTACCCCGGCTCCTCCCGCAAGCCCGTCTTCCTCCAGGCCGTCACCCAGAGCGATCTCCCCGAGGTGGTGCAGCGGTATATCGTCGCGGCGCTGGCCCCTCCGGTGGCGTAGGCTCCAGGCATTGACCGGGCGTCACGGCCCCGGAGAGGCCACCCGCTTCGCCGCGACCTCCCACGGCGCCGCGTCTCCCGGGAGCCAGAGGTCGGGGGGCTGGGCCGCGCGGGCCAGCGGTGAGGCGGGGAGATCAAGGCGGAGCGTGGGGAGGGTGACGCGGACGCCGGAGCGGGGCAGGATGTAGAGGCCGGGGTCGCCCTGGTCCATGGCGCCCGCGGTGGGCGCGCCGATCACCTCGATGTGTCCAGGCGAGGCGGCGCGGGCGGCGGCGACGAGGGCCTCGCAGCCGCCTGCGCAGCCCCGATCGATGAGGAGGACGACGCGGGCAGGCGCAGGCGCGTCGAGGGAGGTGATGGTGATCGAGGACGGCGTGACGCTGGGCTCGGCCGGGAGGCCGATGCCGTCGCGGTGCCCCACGCGCGCGGCGCCCAGCGCCTCCTGGAGCCGGGACTCCAAGGCGAGGTCGCGGGCGGGAGGCTCAAGCGGCGCGGTGGCCTCGAAGCGAACCACCGCGTCCAGGGCGCGGTTCACGTCGCCCTGGCGGGTGACGGCGGAGGTGAGGCGGCGCAGCGGCACCTCCAGCGAGGCGACGCCCGCCAGCGTCGCGCCGAGGCGCTGCCCCAGCCCCTCGGCGCCGGTGCAGCCCCGGAGATCCACGATGAGCGGGGCGCCCTGGACCTCGCGGAGGAGGCCCTCCAGCCGGGCGGCGCCGCGGGCGGCGTCGGCGTCCAGCGTCGCGACGCGCAGCACGCGGACCCCGCCGGGGCCCTCCAGCAGGCGCACGCCGTCGAGGCGTTCGGCGGCGGCGGAGCCGCTCAAGGCGGCCAGCGGCGCCGCCAGGAGGCGGCGCTGGTTGCCGGGGAGGCGCACCTCGCACTCTGCGACGGTGCGATCCGCGACGGCGTCGGCGGGCCAGGCGAAGCGCCAGACGGGGCGCTCCAGCTCGGGGCTCCAGACCTGGAGCGCCTCGGGGAGCGCCGGGGAGTCCAGGCAGCGGGTCACCTCCGCGTCGAGGAGATCGGCGCTGGGCGCGCTCCCCGGGTCCAGCCCCCAGCGCCCGTCCCCGCGAGGGAGGACCTCCAGCATCGCCATGCGCAGCGCGGGCGGCGCGCCGACGCGGACGGCGCGGGTCTCCTGCTCGAAGCGCGCCTCCAGCTGGATGCCCGAGGCTGGCGCGACCTCCGCCAGCCCGTCGCGCCAGAGCTCCAGGAGGCGCGGCTGGCGGCGCACCTCGGGGTTCTTGAGCTGGGCGTCCATCCGGGCGAAGGCGTCGTCCCAGGCCCCGCGCCCGCCGATGACGTCGTCGGCGCCGACGTAGCCCTCGGTGACGACGCGGTGGAGCACCCCCAGATCGTAGCGCGCCCCCTCCTCGGTCACCGACACCGCCGGCAGCGCCAGCAGGCGCGTCCGCGAGGCCAGGAGATCGCCGTAGGGCTCCTGCATCTTGTAGGTGGAGGTGAAGCGCGGCGGCGCAGGCGCGCTGGTCTGGGGCGTGGGGGGCCCTCCGGCGTCGGGCGTGGCCCGGCTCCCCTCGCATCGACACGCCCCCAGGAGCGCCAGCCCCGCCAACGCCACCCGCCACCCTGGATATCCCGCTCCCTTCACGGCTCGCCCTCCGACCCATACGCGCCACGCTGCACGCGCGCAGCGACCGGGCGGCGCGGCGCGCTGGGATCCTTGTACACGGAGCGCGCGGCCAGGGCCACCCCTGCCGAAGCGGCCATTGACGCGACGTGTTATCGGTCATAGACTGCGCGTCCGCTTGCCCTGGGCGCGTCGCGCCGGGCAGCTCAACATACCGCTCTCTCGACTGGTGGGAGGATCCTCGTGGCCCAGTTCCTCAAAGACCTCAAGCGCACTCATAACTGCGGCGAGCTTCGCGCGCAGCACGTCGGTCAGGAAGTTGTGATGATGGGATGGGTCCAGAGCCACCGCGATCACGGCGGCACCATCTTCGTGGACCTCCGCGACCGCTACGGGCTGACGCAGATCCGCTTCGACGCCTCGGTGGCCCCTGACGCCTACAAGACCGCCGAGCGCCTGCGCTCGGAGTGGGTCTTCGCGATCCAGGGCCAGGTCGTGGACCGCGGCTCCAACCGCAACCCCAACCTGGACACCGGCGAGGTCGAGGTCATCGCGTCGTCGATCGAGGTGTTCTCGGAGTCGAAGACGCCGCCCTTCCAGATCCAGGACAACGTCGAGACCAACGAGAACCTCCGCCTGGAGTATCGCTTCCTCGACCTGCGGCGCCCGAGCCTCCAGAAGAACTTCATCCTGCGCTCGAAGATCAACAGCCTGGTGCGTAACTACCTGCTCAACAACGGCTTTCTTGAGCTGGAGACGCCCATCCTCACCAAGTCCACCCCCGAGGGGGCCCGCGACTACCTCGTCCCGAGCCGCGTCTACCCCGGGGAGTTCTTCGCGCTGCCCCAGTCGCCGCAGCTCTTCAAGCAGCTCTTCATGGTGGCGGGCATGGACCGCTACTTCCAGATCTGCCGCTGCTTCCGCGACGAGGATCTGCGCGCCGACCGCCAGCCCGAGTTCACCCAGATCGACATGGAGATGTCCTTCATCACCCCCGAGGACATCTTCCAGATGTGCGAGGGCCTGGTGAAGCTCATCTTCCGCGAGACGATCGGCGTCGAGCTGCAGACCCCCTTCCCCCGCATGTCCTACGCCCACGCCATGGGCCGCTACGGCGTGGACAACCCCGACGTCCGCTTCGGCCTCCTCCTCCACGACGTCTCCGGGATCGTCAAGGACAGCGAGTTCAAGGTCTTCCAGGAGGTCACCGCCGCCGGGGGCATCGTCAAGGCCATCAACGTCAAGGGCGGCGCGGCGGACCTCTCCCGCAAGCAGCTGGACGACTACGGCAAGTTCGTCGGCACCTACGGCGCCAAGGGCCTGGCCTGGATCAAGATCAACGCCGACGGCTGGCAGTCCCCCATCGCCAAGTTCCTCAGCGACGACGTCAAGGCCCAGCTCACCCAGGAGCTGGAGCTGGAGGTCGGCGACTGCGCCCTCTTCGTCGCGGACAAGCCCTAGGTCGTC
>CAUJGC010000172.1 GCA_963169075.1 Myxococcota bacterium | reverse complement strand
GGGCGGGGTCGGCCTGGACGCGGGCGGCCTTGAGGGACTCTCCGAGGGCGGCGCGGAGGGCGTCCAGGGCCTGGGGGGTGTGGAGGTGGGCGGGGAGGGCTTCGAGGGCGTCCAGCTCGTGCAGCGAGAGGGTCTTGAAGGCGAGGTCGCCCGGGAGGGGGCTGGCCTGAGCGCGGGCGCGCCAGCGGGCGAAGGCGCGCCAGGCGTCGGCCAGGAGAGGCGCCACCGAGGCGGGGGGGCTCCCCAGCGCGCTGAGGTCCTTGAGGAGGGCGGCGGCGGTGGGGTGGGGCTGGAGGAGGCGCTCGGCGGCCTCCCAGGCCTCGGGGGTGAGGCGGTCGCGGAGGTTGGCGGGGACGTGGGCGGGGAAGGTGGTGGTCTGCATAGGGGCCTCCGCGGCAGGGTGAAGGGGAGGTGACGGGGAGGGTTTAGCGCACGTGGCCGGGTGAGGCAAGGCGTCTGGATGGGGGTCTGGGGGCGCTGCCCCCAGCCGCCGGAGGCTCCCGAAGACCCTTTGAGGTTAATTTTATCATTAAGTTTATATATAAATATATAAATTTTTTATGAGGGTTTTCGGGATGCCTCCGGCGGCCGGGGGCGAGCCGCCCCCGGACCCCCCATCAAGGGCCTGGGAGGTCGAGGACGCGGAGGAGGGCCTGGAAGGTGGGGCCGCAGGCGGCGTCGAGGTGGAGGTGGAGGAGGTCGCCGCCTCGGGCGAGGGGGCCGAGGTTGATGGCGGCGGCAGGCTTGCCGTGCTGGTGGGCGGTGTGGAGGAAGCGGAAGCCGGACCAGACGGTGAGGGAGGTGCCTGCGATGAGGAGGGCCTCGGCGCGGTGGAGGAGGTCGAAGGCGCGGGCGGTGACGTCGGCGGGGACGCTCTCTCCGAAGAAGACGACGTGAGGCTTGAGGACGCCGCCGCAGGCGTCGCAGGGGAGGACCTGGAAGGTGGCGGTGAGGTCGTCGCTGAGGTCGGCGTCTCCGTCAGGGGCGGCGGCGCGCTGCGCCGCGACGGTCTGGAGCCAGCCGGGGTTGGCGTCGAGGAGGCGCTGCTGGAGCGCGTCCCGGGAGGTGAGGTCGCTGCATTGGAGGCAGCGGACCTCCTCCAGGGCGCCGTGCAGCTCGACGGCGTCGGCGGAGCCGGCGCGGTGGTGGAGGCGGTCCACGTTCTGGGTGATGACGCCCTGGAGGAGGCCGCGCTGCTGGAGCGCGGCGACGGCGTGGTGGGTGGCGTTGGGCCTGGCGAGGCGGAGGGTGTCCCAGCCCGCGACGGCGCGGGCCCAGTAGCGTTGGCGGGCCTCGGGCTTGCGGATGAAGTCCTGATAGTTCAGGGGGTTGCGCTTCTTGTGGCGGGTCTGGGGGCCTCGGTAGTCGGGGATGCCGGACTCGGTGGAGCAGCCGGCGCCGGTGAGGAGGACGGTGCGGCGTCGGAGGAGCAGCTCAGCGAGGTGGTGGAGGTCGTCTTCGCGGGGCAGCGGGGCGGTGTGCATGGGGTGGCTCCGGGGTGGGTCGGGCGGCCTTGCGGTGGCGCGTCCCTGGGGTTAAGGCTGGTGACGGCGCGGGGGATGGCAAGGGGTCGGCGCGGGTGGAGGTGTGGATGAGCGCGGCGTGGGTGATCTTTGCGTTGACCTATGTGCTGATCGCGTCGCGTCGGCTGCGGTGGCTCCCGGTGGGTCGGCCCGGCGGTGCGTTTCTGGGCGCGGTGGCGATGGTGGCGGCGGGGGTGTTGAGCCCGGAGGCGAGCTACGCGGCGCTGGATCACGACACGCTGGCGCTCCTGCTGGGGATGATGCTGCTCTCGGTGTATCTGGAGCGCGCGGGCGTGTTCGAGGTGGCGGGTCAGGCGGCGCTGCGGCTTGGGCGGCGTCCGCTGCCGATGCTGCTGGGGCTGGTGTGGGTGTCCGGGGGGATGTCGGCGCTGCTGGTGAACGACACGGTGTGCCTCTTCCTGACGCCGTGGGTGGTGTCGCTCTGCCGGCGGACGGGGTGGCCGATGGGGCCGTTCCTGATCGGGCTGGCGACCTCGGCCAACCTGGGGAGCGCGGCGACGCTGGTGGGGAACCCGCAGAACATGCTGATCGGCTCGATGAGCGGCGTGAGCTTCGGGCGCTTCCTGGCGGGGGCCGGGCTGGCAGCGGGGGCGGGGCTCCTGGTGAACTGCGCGCTGCTGTGGGCGTTCTACGGGCGCCAGCTCCAGGCGGCGCCCGCTGAGGGCGCAGGCGTGGCGGAGGAGCCCGAGGCGGAGGCGTCGCCGCTGGTGGGGTGGCGTCGGTGGTGGACGCTGGCGGCGCTGGCGGGGGTGGTGGCGGCGTTCTTCGCGGGGGCCCACCTGGGCTATGCGGCGCTCTGCGGGGCGGCGGCGGTCATGGTGGTGGATGGGCGGGACGCCCAGGAGGCGCTGCGGCGGGTGGACTGGTCGCTGCTGCTCTTCTTCGCGGGGCTCTTTGTGGTGGTGGGCGGGCTGGAGTCTACGGGGGTGGTGGAGGTGGCGTGGGAGGCGCTGGCGCCGCACATCCAGCTTGGGGAGGCCGGCGGGCTGGCGTGGTTTGTGGGGGCGATGGTGGCGGGTTCGAACGTGGTGTCGAACGTGCCGATGGTGCTCTTGACGGGGCCGCACCTGGCGGAGCTAGGCGAGGCGGAGCTGGGGTGGGTGCTGCTGGGCTTTGTGACGACGGTGGCGGGGAACCTGACGTTGGTGGGCTCGGTGGCGAACCTGATCGTGGCGGAGGGGGCGCGGGCGCGCTATGCGCTGGGTTTCTGGGAGTATGCCCGCTTCGGGGTAGTGTCTACGCTGCTGACGCTGGCGGTGGGTGTGCCGCTGGTGGTGTGGGCGATGGGATGAGGAGGTGAGGGATGCGGCAGCGCGCGGTGGAGGCGGCGCAGAAGACGTTGGGTCGCCTGGGGCAGATCCGGAAGCGACACAAGCCGGGGGCGGCGCCGGGGACGCTCCTGGTGGAGCCGGGGCAGCCGCCCGCGCGGCTCTGGATGATGGCGTGGGATGAGCACCAGCTGACCGAGGCGGAGCTGGAGCGCGTGGATGATCTGCGCCCCCACCTGGGGCCTCGGCGGGTGATGTGGCTGAACGTGGACGGGGTGAGCGACGAGGAGACGCTGCGGAAGCTGGGCGATCTCTTCCACATCCACCGCCTGACGCTGGAGGATGTGGTGAACGTCCACCAGCGTCCGAAGGCGGAGCTGTATCCAGATCATTATTTTATCGTTATGAATATGCTGCGATATAACGATACGTTGGAGACGGAGCAGGTGAGCTTCCTGGTCGGGGACGGGTGGCTGGTGACCTTTCAGGAGCGGGTGGGGGACTGCTTCGACGCGGTGCGGGAGCGGCTGCGCCAGGGGCGCGGGCAGATCCGGCAGCTGGGGGCGGACTATCTGGCGTATGCGCTGATCGACGTCCTGATCGATCACTACTTCCCGGTGCTGGAGCGTTACGGGGATCGCTTTGAGGACTTTGAGGAGCGGATCCTGGAGACGACCTCGATGGACCTGCTGCCCGAGATCCGGACGCTGAAGCGTGAGCTGAACCTGCTGCGGCGGATCGTGTGGCCGCAGCGGGACGCGCTGAACGCGCTCTCGCGGGAGCCGACGCCGCTGATCTCGGCGGAGACGCGCGTCTATCTGCGCGATTGTATTGATCATGCGACGCAGCTGATGGATCTGGTGGAGACGTTCCGGGAGCTGTCCTCGGGGCTGATGGACATGCACATGTCGGTGGTGAGCCACCGGATGAACGAGGTGGTGCAGGTGCTGACCATCATCACGGCGATCTTTGTGCCGCTCTCGTTCCTGACCGGGCTCTACGGGATGAACTTCAACCAGGAGCTGCCGGGGAACATGCCGGAGCTGAACACGCCCTACGCGTATGAGGTGCTGCTTGGGGTGATGGCGCTGGTGGCGGGGGGGCTGCTCTTCTTCTTCTGGCGCCGCGGGTGGCTGTCGATGGGCGGCGGGGTGTTGATGGGCGAGCGGCGCCGCCGGGATTAGAGGTCGGCCCAGCGAGCGACCACATCATCCAGATGCGCCCCCTCAGGGCCGCTGTTCGCGCGTCGGTTGTCGACCTCCTCGCCGCCCGAGGTCTTCTCGACGGTCTGCCAGGAGCCGCGGGTGTACTTGTAGAGGAGGGGGGTGTTGGGGGGGAGGAGGAGGGTGGCGCTCCAGACGTTGAGGTCGATGGGCTGGAGCTGGACGCCCTGCCCGTCCCAGGCGCCGAGCTGGGGGAGGTCGCCGCGGAGCCAGACCTGATCGGTGCCTTGCGGGACGCGGACGACGAAGCGGACCTGCACGTCGCTGGTCTGGCCGACCTGGAGGGTGGCCTGGGCGAGCTGGCCGCGGAGGCGGGCGGTGAGCTGCACGGTGCCCGGGGCGAGGGCGACGAGGGTGTCGCCGCGGACCTCCGCGATCCCTGCGGGCTCCAGGGTGAGGTCGGCCAGGTGGAGGGGCCAGGAGAGGCGGGCGTCGTCCCAGGTGGCCTGGAGGTTGACGTGGGTGGCCTCCCCGACGGGGAGGTTGGGGCGGTCGAGGTGGAGCGTGAGGGCGCTGGGGTCGCGGGCGGTGAGGGGGGCGTCGGCCAGGAGGAAGGTGAAGAGGTCGGGGAGGCGTCGCTCCCAGGCGGCCTCGTTGTGCTCGGCGCCGACGACCTCCAGGTAGCCGAGGTGGTCGCCGTAGGTGAGGCCGAGGCGGAGGAAGGCGTCGCGGGCGTCGGCGGCGTTGGCGGCCACGGTGGTGGTGCCGGTGGGGGTGGGCGAGCCCTCGGCGGTGCCGGCGTCGAGCCAGAGGCGGCTGGGGAGGGGGCTGGGGGTGGCCTGCTGGAGGCGCTGGAGCATGGAGCGGTCGTTCCACCAGAGGGAGGGGCTGAGGGCCGCGACGCGCCCGAAGACCTCGGGGTAGCGCAGGTAGAGATCCAGCGAGATGAGGCCGCCGAGGCTGGAGCCTGCGACGGCGGTGTCGTCGCGGCCGCAGCGGGTGCGGTAGCGGGCGTCGATGAGGGGCTTGACGTGCTCGACGAGGAAGCGCCCGTAGGCTTCGCCGCGCCCGCCGCCGTACTCGGGGTCGGCGTCGGGGGTGTACTCGTCGATGCGCAGCGGGGTGTTGGCGAGGCCGACGACGATCCAGGGCGGGGTGTGGCCCTGGTCGGTGAGGGTGTCCAGCGTCTCATCGACCTCCCAGGCGGTGCCGAAGGCGGCGCTGCGGTCGTCAAAGAGGTTCTGCCCGTCGTGCATGTAGAGGACCGGGTAGCGCCGGGTGGGATCGGCGTCGTAGCCTTCGGGGAGGAAGACCACGACGTCGCGGGCAGGGAGCCCGTCGGGGGCAGGGAGGCGCTGGAAGACCTCGTAGCGTCCGTTGGCGGTGGCCTGGGTGCTCTGGAGGGCCTCGGGGGGGAGGGGGCAGACGGGATCGGGTGAGGCGTCTGCGGTGGCGTCTGCGGTGGCGTCCGGTGCGGCGTCTGCGGGGTCAGGGGTCGCGTCGGGAGGTTCCACGCCAGCGTCCTCGGGGGTGTTGTTGGGGCTGTTGTTTGCTGAGCTGTTGTTGGGGCTGTTGTTTACAGAGTTGTTCGATGCGCTGTTGTTTGATGCGCTGTTGTTTGATGGTATTGTGTTGTTATTTGAGTTGAATTGGTCTGATTTTTCGCCGTCGCGCTCAGAGGTGGGGCCGCAGGCCGCGAGGAGGAGGGGGAGGAGGAGGAGGGTGGGGAGGAGGTGTCGCATGGTGCTTCAGGTGGGGAGGTGGGGGATGATGTGCTGCTCGAAGAGGTCGCGGAGGGCGGGGTCTTCGGAGGCGAGGGCGTGGGCCCAGTCCTGGCGTGGATCGACGCGGTAGGGGTGGGCGGCGTCGAGGTCGGGGAGGAAGGCGGAGTGGAGGGTGAAGCCCAAGGCGAGGTCGGGGTGTCCGAGGCGGGCGATGGGGCCGCTGTGGAGGCGCGTGGCGTCCCAGATCCAGAGCTCGTGTCCGCTGGAGCGTGGCGTGTCGCGGTCGTCTGCGACGACGGTGCAGACGACGTAGCCGCCGCGAGGCGAGGGGACGAAGGTGGGTGAGGAGCCGAAGCGTCCGGGAGGGAAGGTCCAGGCGTCCGCGAGCTTCATGTTGAGGGTGTCGAAGCGGAAGAGGGTGGCGGGGCGTCCGCCGTGGAGGTCCTGGAGGGCGATCTCCCGGTAGGGGTGGTTGGCGTAGAGATCGACGACGCGCTTGCTGAGGGTCTCGTCGGTGAAGCCGACGGAGATCCAGAACATGTCCTCGAAGCGGTCGGGGGTGGTGTTGGCGCGGGGGGTGTAGAAGGCGACGCCCCAGGTGTGCTGGGGATCGGAGGTGAGGTCGCTCTCGACGAGGGTGCCGGAGGGGGCGTGGATGCGGTGTCGCCCGAGGCTGTTGACGTCGGTGCCCGAGGGGATGAGGCCGACCAGCTCGGCGTCGATGGGCTCCCCGGAGGGGTAGAGGAGATCGGTGGAGCGGAGCCACTCGGAGCCGTCGGTGGCGGTGGAGTGGGCGACGTGGAGGGTGACCACATCGTCGGGGTTGGCGTAGTCGGCGTGGAAGTGGACGACCTCGCGGGGGAAGACGAGGAGGCGCGCGCTGACGTCGCCGCCGCCTGCGGGGAGGTCGGCCTTGGAGACGATGAGGACGCGGGTGTCCGGGGACTGGGGTGTGGAGAGATCCTGGTTGAAGATCTGCTCAAATTCGATCAAGAATGCCGTATCGCAGAGGACGATGAAGTCTTGCGTGGCGACGAGCTGGTGGACGCTCTGGGTGATGAGGAGGGGCTGTCCGCGCTCGTCCACGAGGCGGAAGGTCTCCAGAGAACCCTGCCCATCCCAGCGCATGAGGTGGGTGAAGCCTGTGTTGGCGCCGATGGGCGGTCCGTAGCAGACGGTGTAGAGGCGCTGGTCGCCGTGGTCCCAGAAGGGGTGCGCGGTGGAGAGGTAGGTGGGGAAGGGGCCCGGCGCGACGGCGGCGGGGAGCGAGGGGGTCCACTCGGCGTTGGCGCCGACCGGGGCGACCAGCTCCAGGGTGCGGGGGTCGATCTCCCAGGGGCGTCCGCCGTCGTAGGTCAGGAGGAGGCGCCCTCCCATGACCTGGAAGGCGGTGTTGAGCTCGTTGGCGGCGCCGAGGCTCCCCGAGACGCGGATCATGCCTGCGTTGCGGAACTCCATGGGGCCGCCTCGGGTGGCGCGGTCGGCGTACCAGGAGGGGGATCGGGCGAGGCGCGCCATGAGGCGCGGCCTCTCCCCGCCCAGGTCCAGGCGCACCACGCGTCCCTCGCCGTTGAAGAGCGGCGAGCCGTCGCCCCACGGTACGGCGCCGACGATGAAGACGTGGCCCTGGAGGTCGAGGGGCAGGTGTCCGCTGAGGAGGTGGAGATCCAGCTCGACCTCATCGCCCTGGAAGCCCATGATCGCGCGGGGGACGCGGGGGGGGAGCGCCCCCCCGAGGTCTGCCAGGGGCAGCTCCCCAGGCGCGGCCGCGCCGTCATCGCCGCAGCCGGTGAGGGCGGTCGCCGGGAGGAGGTTGGCGAGGAGGGAGAGGCCCGAGAGTTGGAGGAAGCGTCTGCGGTTCATGGGGTGTCAGAAGGGGAGGACGGAGTTGAGGGTGACGTCCCACGTGACCTCAGCCGCGTTGATGGTGACCTGGGGGATGGAGATGCCGTTGAGCTGGAGGAGGTCGCCCCGGTCGGGGGCGGGGTCATCCACGGTGGCGTTGCCGTTGTCGTCGAGGAAGGTGGCGACCCAGTAGGGCTGGGCGCGGGGGGGGATGTTGGAGATGGTGTAGGTGACGCTGGCGCCCTGGGGGGCGAGGTCCACGTCTTCGAGGAGGGCCTGCCCGACGAGCTGCGCGTTGGCGCGGTCGAAGATGGGATCGGCGGTGAGGACGGCGACGTAGATGTCGCCGCGCGCGTCTCCGGCGGGGTTCGTGGAGGGCTCGACGCCGCGGATGATGGTGCCGCGGAGGGTGGCGCCCTGGGGGGAGGCGTCTTCGACGGCGGCGTCAGGCGGCGCCTCGGCGTCCTCGGGAGGGAGGGTGGCGTCCTCGGGGGGGAGGGCGGCGTCGTCGGGGGGGAGGGCGGCGTCGTCGGCGCCAGCGTCCTCCTGGGGGGCAGGGTTGTTGTTGGCGGGGTTGTTGTTGGCGGGGTTGTTGTTGATGGGGTTGTTGTTGATGGGGCTGTTATTTGCGGGATTGTTGTTATTTTGTGTGTTGTTTTGCGATGAATTGTTGTTGTCTTCATCGCCTGAGGTGGTGTCCTCTCCGCACGCGGGGAGGAGGAGGCAGGCGAGGCAGGCGAGGAGGGTGAGGTGGTGTCGTGTGATCATGGTGTGGAGCATCAGGGGGCGACACCGGGCGAGCAGGCCGGGAGTTGGAGATCGGGGGAGATGTTGGGGTAGGGGAGGGTGGCTTGTGTGAAGAAGGGGTCGGTGGTCTCCAGGGGGGCGGTCCAGGCGTCGGCGTAGACGCCTGGGAGGTCGAAGCCGCTGAAGGCGTCCCAGTTGTTGCACCAGCGGGCGTCGGCGGTGGCGATGGCGCTGCGGACGGCGCTGTCTCCGCCGAAGTCGTAGAGGGCGCCGAGCTGGCTGGGGGAGGCGTCGAGGAGGGTGGCGATGGACTGGTCGAAGCCGGGCTCGTCGGAGTTTTTGCGCGTGGTGACGAGGACGACCTTATCGCAGCCGAGGTTCTTGAGGATGGGGGCGGGCGAGAGGTCGGACCAGCCGCCTGCGGAGATGTGGTCGTCGTCGATCTCGAGGGCTCGGGCGAGGCCGGGCTCGGCGGGTGAGGTGGCGAGGGCGACGCGCCAGGGGCCTTCCCCGAGGGGGAGGAAGCGCGCGGTCTTGTCGTCGGTGTAGGCGTTGGGGTTGAGGGCGACGCGGTCGAGGTCGTCCTGCTGTCCCCAGTAGCCGAAGCGGACGTCGTTGAAGTCGAGGTCGAGGGTGTAGGGCTGGGCGTCGAGCCAGTCCTGGCGGGCCTGCTGGAAGGTGGTGACGGCGTCGCCGGTGAGGACGGAGGTGGAGACGAGGACGGGGAGGTGGAGGCCGATGGGGTCCTGGGCGCGGGAGTGGAGGTTGGGCTCGTCGAGGACCCAGGCGTCGCGCCAGGTGGTGAGGAGGGCGGCGAAGCGCTCGCCGCAGCGGGTGCCGTCGCCGGGGTCGAGGGCGGCGATCTCGGGCCAGGTGAGGCCGCGGGAGGGTTCGGCGCAGGCGTTGAGGAAGCCTTGCCAGGCGTCGTGGTCGGCGGGTCCGTAGGCGGCGTAGAAGGAGCCGATGCGTCCGACGAGGCGTGCGAAGGCCTGGAAGTCGATGGCGCCGGGGCGGATGAGGATGGCGTCGGTGTCGGTGGCGAAGGCGCCGAAGTTCTGGAGCATGGCCCAGAGCTCGACGAGGTGGAAGGGGAGGTTGGGGGAGTCCTGGAGGAGCTGGATGACCTCGGGGTTGATGAGGGAGGCGAGGTCGGGCGAGGCGAGGAGGGTGTTGAGGGCGTCGCGCGCTTCGTCGAAGCGCTCGGCATTGAGGAGGTCTCCGATGTTGGAGCTTTGGACCTGCTCGACGAGGGGGAGGAGCTGCTGGACGGCCTGGACCTCCTCGGTGTTGCTGAGGAGGTCGAGGTAGGCGGCGAGGGACTTGTATTGGAGGGCGACGCGCCCGGCGGCGACGGTGTCGGTGCAGGGGGCGTCGCCGCAGGTGAAGGTGTTGGGGTTGGCGTAGATGCTCTCGGTGAGGAAGGCGGTGATGGAGCCGGAGCTGCCGCCAGCGACGCCGTCGATGAGGCCGTAGTGCTCGTGGATGCGGGCGAGGGCGGCGAAGTGGGCGAAGATGCGGGGGCCGTTGCCGCGGACGCCGACGCAGAGGCGTGCGGGCTGGGGGGTGGGGTTGTTGTTGGTGGGGTTGTTGTTGGTGGGGTTGTTGTTGACCGCGTTGTTGGCAGGGTTGTTGTTGGCGGGGTTGTTGTTGGCGGTGGGGGGCGGGGTCGTCTCGCTGGCGTCGTCGCCGCAGGCGGCGAGGAGGGTGGTTGCGGCGAGGAGTGCGGTGAGGAGGCGTCGTGACATGGGGGCTCCGGGTCAGGGGCGTCGCGCAGGTGGATTTTATGCAGCGCGGCGCGATAAGTCGAGCCCGCGGCGTGGTGTGGGGAGAATGAAGAGGTGTGGGGGCGAGGGGGCGCTGACCGCGGGTCGCGGGAGGTGAGTGATAGTGTTATTTTTTGGTGTTTTTTGGGTGTCAATGGTCCGGTCAGTTTTTGAGGCGAGTGTAGGCTTAGGTGTTCTAATGTACGCAGATTGAAAAAGAGGAGGCACTTCGGTTATGGTGTTTGGATTGTACAATTCAAGCAACCCCATTCCGTGGTGTCTCATGTCTTTTTTGTCGTTGATCCTGTCGAAG
>CAUJGC010000171.1 GCA_963169075.1 Myxococcota bacterium | reverse complement strand
ATATTAACAATATTTTTTTTTGTGGGCGGGGGCCGCGGGGGCGGGCGCGGCCCCCCCCCCCCCACACCCCCATTTTACAAGAGCCTCGTCACGAGGGGGTCACCCGCTCCACTCCGGGAGCTGTTGATCGACCTGGAGGCGTCGCCGCTGGAGGTGGAGGCCGCCGAGCACATCGGCGGGGTCGAGGGCGCCTGGGGTGTTGCGGAGGGCGGGGAGGGAGGCGCGGGCCTGGGCTTCAAAGCGAGCGCGTCGGCTGGCCTCGACGAGGTAGGCGCGCTCCCACCAGGCGAGGATGCGCGCCTCGGCGTCGCGGAGGAGGTCGAGGCTGGGGAGGCGGTCCCCTTTGGCGCTGTTGGCCTGCTGCGAGGCGGGGAGGAGGTTCCAGAGGTCGTTGTTGGGCCAGCGGGCGAAGGGGAGGCAGTGGTCGATCTGGTAGGTCGCGCCCAGGCGTCGCCCGGTCCAGACGCAGGCGGGGGCCTGTCCCTGGGCGCGGAGGGCTTCGACGAGGCGCCGCGCCTCCTCGGTGCTGCGGGCGTGCTCGGGCCAGGCGAGGGCGTCGAGGTAGGCGCCGAGGGGCTGCGCGCGCTCACCGTCGTAGCGTCGCATCAGGCGCGCCCACTCCAGGTTGATGGCGGGCTCGATCCAGCAGGCGTAGCGCCGCATCGCCTCCCAGATGGCCCCGGGCACGCGGAGGCTCCCCAGGCTCCAGAGCCCCGCGGCGTCCAGCGTGAACCTGTCCAAACGTTGTATTCGCGGCTTGGTCGGTGTGAATACACGGTTTGTCGTGTTGGGCCAGGTGATGTAGCGCAGCGGCATGTCGCAGAGGGTCTGACGGACATCCCCGAGGGCCTGCTGGAGCCACGCGGCCTCCTCGCCCTGGAAGGTGCGCCCCAGGAGGAGATCCTGGGCGGGGAGGTGCTCCATGAGGCGCCGCCAGCCGTCCTTGACGAAGCTGAGGCCCCCGTTGCCCTGGGGTTGTTGGCGCATCCCGGCGTCGAGGAGGGGCGCGAAGAGGCGCATCCAGACCACGGCCACGAGCCCCAGGGGCACCTCGGCGGCGTCGGGCTCGTCGAGGCGCGCGAGGCCGCTGGCGCCGTCCGCGACGCGGACCAGCGCGCGGAGGAGGGCGAGCTTGTAGGTGGAGGACTTGGTGTCGTTGAGGATGATCTGGCGGAGCTGGGCGAGGCCGCCGCGGGTGTCGTCGGGGGCGCGGAGGACGACGGCCTGCCAGGACACTTCAAAGCGGTCCAGGCGGTCCGGGCTGGTGTAGATCCCCTCCAGCTCCACCGCGAAGCGCGCCGCCAGGGTCTGGACCTCGCCGGGGTCCACGGGGTGATCGCCGCGCTCCAGGGGCGCGGGTCCGTGGCGGAGGGTGATGACGAGGAGGCCGCCGGGCTTGAGCTGCCGGACGAGCTTGCGGAAGGCGCGCTCGCGCTCGCTGAGGGCGACGTGCATCCAGACGGCGCTGGCGAGGATCAGGTCGAAGCGCCCGTCCAGCTCCAGGGCCTCGACGCGCTCCAGGGCGGGGAGGGCGTCGTCGAGCCAGGCGACGCGCCCGGCGCCGGGGTGGGCGTGGCGTTGGGCCAGGGCGCGGAGCTGGGCGGCGGGCTCGACGGCGTAGACCTCCCAGCCGCGCGCGGCGAGCGCGGCGGCGTCTCGCCCCGAGCCGGCCCCGACGTCCAGGGCGACGCCGGGCGCGGCGGGGAGGAGGTGGAGCCAGGCGCGGTGGGCCTCCTCAAAGGAGACGCGCGTGTGCAGCTCGTAGAGGATGTGTGCGTGATCGTTATAGTATTGGATCGTGCGCTGGCTCATCATGTATACACACTATAATTCAAGCGTCGATCCGCCCCGATGCGCGGCGCGCCACGCGCCGGGGGAGAGCTGGTGGAGGCGCCGGAAGGTGCGGTGGAAGTGGGAGGGGCTGGCGAAGCCGAGGCGCGCGGCGATGCTCTCGACGCCCTCCTCGCTGGAGAGGAGGAGCTGTCGGGCGAGGGCCATGCGGCTGTGGGTGATCCACTCGACGACGGTGCGTCCGGTGTGCTGCTTCATCTGCGCGGCGAGGTGGGCGGGGGAGCGGTGGACCGCGCGGGCGACGTCGGAGAGGGAGATGGCGCGCGGGGCGTGGCGCTCGATGTAGGCGAGGGCGTCCGCGACGAGGGGAGGGCAGGGGGCCTCGGCTCCGTCGGGGTCGGCGGCGCGTGGCGCGGCGCGGACGATCCAGGCGACGAGCTGGCTCATGAGGCCGTCGATCATGAGGTCCCGCCCGGGGCGGGGGTGGGCCAGCTCGTCCTCCAGGGCGGCGGCGAGGGCCTCGACGGCGGCGAGGGCGGGCTCGTCGAGGCGTCGCGCGGCGGCGCCGCCGTCGCGCACCGCCTGGAGCGCGTCCCGGAGGGGCTCGCTCCAGGGGGCGCGCATGCAGGCGGTGCAGAGCATGACGCCGATCAGCTCGCCGCGGGAGGCGTCGCGGGTGCAGTGGGGCATGCCCTCGGGGATGAGGACGAGGTCGCCCCGGGTGAGGGTGTAGTCGAGCCCCATCCAGAGGCGCGTCGTCCCGCTGAGGTAGAGCGCGATCCCGGAGTGGTCATGGATGACCGGCTGGTCGGGGCGCGGCCCGCCCTCGCAGCGGGCCATGCGGCCTGCGGCGAGGGCGTGGTGAGGGGGCAGGGCGGAGACCAGGGCCGGGGAGCGCGGCATGGGCGGGCCTTCAGGACATGTTGAGGGTGGCGGTGATGAGGGCGCCCGCGCGGAGCCCCTGCGCGGCGGACTCGACGACCTGTTGCAAGCGGCTTGTGAGATCGCCTGCGGCCCAGAGCATCGGCAGCGAGGTCCGCTGGTGCATATCTACCTGAACGTAGCCCATCGGGTCCACCGCCAGCCCGAGCGACGCCACCACCGGGACCTGCCGCTGGCTGGTGATCACGAAGAGCCCCCGACGCTCCAGCGCGCGCCCGTCCGCCAGCCGGATCGTGTCGAGCTGGTCGCCGGGGCCCTCCAGCGCCGCGACCGGCGCGGTGTAGACCGGGATGCTGGCGGCGCGGAGCGCCGCGGCGTGGGCGTCCTCCAGCGGCGCGCCGTGGGTGAGCGCCACCACGTCCGCGCTCCACCCCTTCAAGAGCGGACCCATGTGCGCCAGCCCCTCGCCGCTCCCCATCACCGCCAGCGGCAGGTCCCGCGCCTCCCAGCCGTGGCAGAAGGGGCACATGAAGATGCTCCGCCCCCACCGCGCCGCGTAGCCCGGCACCTCCGGGTGCTCGTCGATCACGCCGGTCGCCAGGAGCGCCGCCCGCGCCCGCCAACGCCCCCCCGCCTCGCCTTCGGCCACCCACAGCGCCCCCTCCTGCCGCAGCGCCGTCACACGCTGCTCCGGGGCGCGCTCCACCGACGGGTAGGCCGCCAGCTGCTCCCAGGCCACCCGGCGCAGCTCCGCCGGGGCCATCCCCTCCCGCGTGAGGAAGTTGTGCACCCCCGCCGCCACGCTGTGGCGCGGCGCGCCCGCGTCCAGCACCACCGCGCGCTTGCGCGCCCGCCCCAGGCAGAGCGCCGCCGAGAGCCCCGCCGGTCCGCCGCCCAGGATCAACACGTCCACGTCTTGAGAGGATGTCATGAGAGGGTCGCTCCATGGTATTGTAATGTGTCATGACGAGGGCTTGATGTATCAAGCCCTCGCCCGGACAAGGATAAGGCATCACCCGCGCGATGTTCAGGGCCTATCCTGGGGTTGTTCTGCCTTATCTTCAGGTCGCGTGGACAACCCCAGACGTTTGGGGCACGCTCCCCGCTGCGCTGTGGACCCGCTCCCTCCTCCACCCAGGAGCCCCCCTCCCATGACCTCGCCCCACGCCACAACCCTCGCTTGCCTCGCCGCGCTCCCGCTGGACCGGGCGCCGCTGGAGGACGCCCTCGCCCTGGAGCGCGCCTGGGAAGACGCGGCGCCACCGCCCACCCCCGCCCAGCGCGTCGAGCTGGATCGCCTCATCGCACGCGCCGCCATCGCCGCCGCCTCGCCTGAGGTCGCCCTCCACCACGCCCAGCGCGCCGTCGCCACCGCCCGCGACGCCGCGCTCCCCGACCTCTACCGCCTCGCCCAGCGCTCGCTCGCCGCCGCCTGGCTCGCCAACCTCCAGATCGACAAGGCGTTCTCCCTCATCAACGCCTTCTTCACCCGCCCCCTGGACCTCCCCCCAAGCGCCCCCTTCCGCCACCTCGCCCGCGACCGCACCGCGTGGCACGAGGTCCTCCTCGACATGACCGTCATCACCTCCTGGGCCGGCCACACCAGCCCCGAGCTGGCTGGCGGCACCGCCGCCCTCGCCGTTGTATGCCCCGATCCCGTCGCCGCCGAAGCCCTCTGGAGCCGCCTCGACTCCGCCCTGGAGCGCCTCCTCGCAGACCTCCCCGAGCCGGAGGCCCGCCGCATCACCGAGCAGGTCCTCTACGCCTTCTGCGCCGACTCCCCGCGCGCCAGCGCCCAGGTTCTCCAGGCCCTCCTCGACCGCTACCCCGACAACGCCTGGGCCCTCCAGAAGCACCGCCCCCTCGCCTCCGTCGTCCGGCTCGAACGCCTGGAGCGCGCCCTCGCCACCGAGCCTGAGCGCGCCATCCAGGGGCTCCTCCTCCTCGCGGACACCCTCCTCGAAGAAGACCCCCGCACCGAGCAGGACCCCGTCTTCCGCTGCCACGATCTCCTCATCAACGCCCTCCTCAAGCGCCGCGACGCCCGCGCCATCGACGTCCAGCAGCGCCTCTACGACGCCAAGCGCCGCGCCTGGGGCGAGTGCCCCGGCGCCTGGCTGGAGCTTCAGAACCTCGGCTGCGTCTACCTGGAGCTGGGGCACCCCGACCAGGCCCGCGTCGCCCTCCGCGCCGCCCTCGACAGCTTCCTCGTCCACACCGGCATCGACCTCGACGACTTCGAAGAAGAGGACGACCCCCACGTCGCCATGATCCTGCGCAACCTCAGCCGCCTGGACCAGACCTCCTAGCCCCCCGAGCCCCGACCATGCCCCAGCACACCCTCCGCGCCTGCTTCGACGACACCACCGTCCGCGTCTACCAGGCCTTCCGACCCGAGATCGCGCGCCCCGCCCTGGAGGCCGGACGCTTCGTCCCCCCCTTCAAGCGCGACCGCATGACCTGGATCAAGCCCTCCTTCAACTGGATGATGTACCGCTGCGGCTACGCCCAGAAGCCCGGACAAGAATACGTCCTCGGCGTCGACATCACCCGCGAGGGCCTGGAGTGGGCCCTCGCCCACGCCGCCCTCTCCACCTTCACCCCCTCCGTTCACCCCTCCCAGGACGCCTGGCGCCACGCCCTCCAGGCCTCCCCCGTCCGCGTCCAGTGGGACCCCGAGCGCGACTGGCGCCTCCAGCCCCTCCCCCACGTCCGCTCCATCCAGATCGGGCTCTCCGGCGAAGCCGTCGCGCGCTACGTGGACTCCTGGATCGTCCGCATCGAAGACGTCACCCCCCTCGCACGCGACGCCGCCCACGCCGCCGCCACCCACGCCCCCATGCCGCCCCACCTCCCCTGCGCCCACGAGCGACCCTACCCCCTCCCCGACCACCTCGCCGCCATCTGCCAGAGCGACCACGCCGGATGACACCGCGGAGGCGCTGAAAAAGCAAAAGCGGGAGTGATCTGATGATCACTCCCGCTTTGAGTGCGAAAGAAGGGACTCGAACCCTTACAGCCTACCGGCCACTAGGCCCTCAACCTAGCGCGTCTACCAATTCCGCCACTTTCGCTCGCGTCCTCAGGCGTCTCGCCCGCTGACGAGGGGGGAACATAAGACGTGGCAGGGCTCCTGTCAAGAGCTTTTCTTGGCCCGCCGCACTTTTCGAGCCGGACCCCCCCGGCCCCGTAACCGCCGACCTCGCACAGCGAGTCGGCGGAACGGTGCCGGTCCCCCCCGTGACGGGGGGACACCGACGGGTCGCTGGGGTCGCTGGGGTCGCTGGGGTCGCTGGGGTCGCTGAGAGCGCTGGGGTGCGAGGGGGGCGAGCGAGCCGCAGGCGAGCGAGGATCATGTCGGTGCTCCCCGTCACGGGGGGAGCCGGCCCCGTTGCTCCTGTGAGCGCAGCGATGCAGGAGCTTACGGGGCCGAGGGGGTTGCGGCTCCGTTCCGCCGACGAAGCGCAGCGATGCAGGAGCTTACGGGGCCGAGGGGGTTGCGGTGCTGAAAAAGCAAAAGCGGGAGTGATCTGGTGATCACTCCCGCTTGAAGTGCGAAAGAAGGGACTCGAACCCTTACAGCCTACCGGCCACTAGGCCCTCAACCTAGCGCGTCTACCAATTCCGCCACTTTCGCGTGGGTCGCGCGGCGCGTCGTCCGCTGACGGGGGAGATACTTAAGCGTGGCGCGGGGTGATGTCAACAGGTTTTCATAGGCGAGGCCTCTTTTTCAGGCGCGGCGCGTGTGCGCAGGGCGGCGCGGCGGGGCTGGACAGGGGAGGGCGGCGGGTGCAGGATGGCGCCGGGTCGGGGGCGGTGGAGGCGTGGGGGGGGGAGCAGCGAGGAGGAGGCGGTGATGGTGGAGGGTGTTCGGCTGAGGTCGCCGGCGTTTGAGCGCAACCGGGGTCCGATCCTGGAGGTGCTGCGTCGGGTGTGGGGCGGCGAGTCGCCGCGTCGGATCCTGGAGATCGCGAGCGGTCCGGGGGAGCACGCGTGCTGGTTCGCGTCGGCGCTGCCGCAGGTGGAGTGGCAGCCGACGGAGCGGGACGCGCCGCAGGTGGCGTCGATCGACGCGTGGCGTCGGCACCTCGGGGTGGGGAATGTCCTGCCGGCTCGTCGGTTGGATGTGGCGGAGGAGCCGTGGGCGGTGGAGGCGGGCGTCTGGGACGGCGCGCTGGCGGTGAACTTCGTGCATATGGTGGATGAGGCGACGCTGCGCGCGGCGCTGCGGGGGCTCGCGCGGGCGCTGCGCCCGGGCGGGTCGCTGGTGCTCTATGAGTGCTTTACGTTCGAGGGGGGGCACTTGAGCGCCTCGAACGCGGCCTTTGATGCGCGGCTGCGGGCGAACACGCCGGGGCGGGTGTATGCGTGGGAGGAGGTGCTGGGGTGGGCTCGGGAGGTGGGCTTCGGGTGTCCGGAGCTCATCCACCTGCCCTCCAACAACCAGGGGGTCGTGCTGCGGCGCGGCCAGGCTTGAGGGAGCGAGGCGATGCGTATTCTGCACACGATGCTGCGGGTGGGTGATCTGGAGCGGTCGATCCGCTTCTATACGGAGGTGCTTGGGATGACGCTGCTGCGTCGGAAGGACTACCCGGGCGGGGAGTTCACGCTGGCGTTCCTGGGCTACGGCCCGGAGGCGACGCACCCGGCGCTGGAGCTGACGTGGAACTGGGGCACGACGTCCTATGAGGTGGGGACGGGGTATGGGCACATCGCGCTCGGCGTGGAGGACATCCACGCGACGTGCGACGCGATCCGCGCCGCAGGCGGCGTGATCACGCGGGAGCCGGGGCCGATGAAGCACGGCACCACGGTCATCGCGTTCATCGAGGACCCGGACGGCTACAAGGTGGAGCTGATCGAGGAGCGGACGCGCGGAGGTGCCTCGGCATGAGCAGGCGGTGGTGGCTTGGGGTGATCCTGGCGGGTGTGGGGGTGCTGGGGTGCGAGCAGACCCGGGGCGCGGCGCTCATCGTCAACGTCCGGGCGCAGCCGATCGACGTCCGCCCCGAGGGGGAGGAGGCGGTGCGGATCGAGGCGGGGGACGCGAAGATCCTGACGGGGCCGCTGGCGGGGCTGGCGGCGTTTGAGGTGACGGGGCCGGACCTGGCGGCGCCGGATCGGCTCCAGGTGGAGCTGAAGGCGGAGAGCGTGGCGCTGGTGTCGCCCTATGGGTGCGTGGCGCTGGTGGACTACACGCCGCAGTACCAGCCGGGGGGCGGTCCGATCACGGTGGTGGCGCAGGGCGGCGGGGGGCGGGTGGGGCGGATCCCGCCTGCGGACTTCCGGATGGTGCGGGGTCCGGGGCAGCCGCTCCCGGAGGATGTCTACAAGAGCACGCCGGTGGTGCGGCTGACGCATGTGCCGTGCGAGGTGATGGCGGACTTCAAGGCGCTTCAGGATCAGCTCTCCCGCATGGATTGATGGAGGAGGTGTCGCGATGTCGGCGTCCTGGGAGCTTCGGGTGGTGGAGAGCGCGCTGCGGGTGGACGCGGCGAGGTGGGACGCGCTGGACGGGGGCGGCTCGCCGTTTTTGTCGCACGCGTGGCTGGCGGCGATGGAGGAGGCGGGGTGCGCCGCGCCGGAGCAGGGCTGGCTGCCGCAATTTCTGCTGGCGGAGCGCGGCGGGGAGCTGCTGGGGGCGATCCCGCTCTATGTGAAGGGCAACAGCTTCGGGGAGTTTGTCTACGACTGGGCCTGGGCGGATCTGGCGGCGCGGCTTGGGGTGGCGTACTATCCGAAGCTGATCGCGAGCAGCCCGTTCAGCCCGACCAGCGGGCCGCGCATCCTGCTGCACCCGGGGCTCGGGCCGGAGGAGCGGGCGGAGGTGCTGCGCCTCCTGATCCGGGCGGCGGTGCAGCTGGCGGACGAGCTGGGGGTGAGCAGCCTGCACTTCCTCTTCGTGCCGGAGGAGCACGCGCGGGTGATGGAGGCGGAGGGGCTGATGCTGCGCCTGGGGCATCAGTACCACTGGGTGAACGAAGGTTATGAAAATTTCGATGATTTTTTAGGTAGATTCAGATCCAAGAAGCGCGTGCAGATCAAGCGCGAGCGCCGGGGCGCGCTGGAGGAGGCGGGCGTCTCGGTGGAGCTGCGCCGGGGGCGGGAGCTCTCGGCGGCGGAGATGGATGACGTCTTCCGCTTCTACGCCTCGACGTGCGATAAGTTCGCGTGGGGGCGGCAATATCTGAACCGGGACTTCTTCGCGCGGGTCCACCGAACGATGCCGGACGACGTGGTGGCGATCCTGGCGCGGCGCGCGAGCGGGGAGGCGGTGGGCGGCGCGTTCACGCTGGAGCGGGGCGGGCGGCTCTACGGGCGCTACTGGGGCTGTGACGAGGAGGTGCGCTTCCTGCACTTCGAGGTCTGCTGCTACGCGCCGGTGGAGTGGGCCATCCGGGAGGGGATCCGCACCTTCGAGCCGGGGGCGGGCGGGGGGCACAAGTACACCCGCGGCTTCGAGCCGGTCCGCACCTGGTCGGCGCACTGGGTCCGGGATCCGCGGCTGGACGGGGTGCTGCGGCGCCACCTCGTGCAGGAGCGCGCCGCTGTGGAGGCGGAGATCCAGCGGCTCCTGGAGGAGTCGCCGCTGCAAAAATAACGGGGGTCCGGGGGTCCGTGACCCCCGGCCGCCGGCGGGGGG
>CAUJGC010000170.1 GCA_963169075.1 Myxococcota bacterium | reverse complement strand
CAGGCCTGCTCGGGGGCGTCGGTGGGCTCGTAGGGGTCGTTGGGGCAGGCGGCGGCGCTGGCGTCGTCTCCGGCGTCTCCGAGGTCGGTGTCCCCGCCCAGGTCGGCGTCAGGGCTTGTGTCGGCGCTCGCGTCAAGATCTGTATCAAGATCTACATCAAGGTCTGTGTCTGTGTTTGTATCGTGGCCTGTGTCAAGATCTGTATCTTGTTCGGGGGGGATGTCCGCGTCCAGGTCTGGGTTGATGTCTGTATCAAGCCCTGTATCGGTGCCTGCCCCTGCGTCATCCCCTGCGTCATCATGCGTATCATCGCCTGCATCGTCACCTGCATCCAGGGCTGTATCGTGCCCTGTATCCGGTGCGGCGTCTGTATCGGGCGCGTCATCGCTGTCTGTGTCTGACGCGGCGTTGTCCTCCGCGTCGCGCTCCGCATCGGCCTGCGCGTCCAGCGCGGGGTCGGCGTCACCCTCGCCGCCCTGGGCGTCACCGCCTGCGTCTGCGGGTCGCGGCGCGCCCGCGAGCCCTCCCGCCGGGTCATCGCAGGAGCAGGACGGGGCCGCGAAGGCCCAGGCCAGCGCGAGGAGCGAGGCCAGGAGGAGGCGCGTCAGGTCCGGCGGAGGTGTGGGGGTGGACATGGCGTCTCCTGCGTGTGATGGCGGTGGGCGTTGCGCTGCTGCCCCAAGTCGGGCACCATGGTAGCTGAAGCGCGCGTGGGCAGCAACGACGCCAGAGGAGGGGTTCGGTGAGGGCGGAGCAGAGAGCAGCAGCGGAAGAGCAGGGGCGTCAGGCGCCCGAGGCGGCGCTCTTGCGCCGCGGCGGGCCGTCGCCGTCGCCGCGCGGCGACGGCAGGGAGGCGGTGGAGCCGCCGGGGGCGGAGGTGGTGGGGCTGCGCTGGGGGCAGCACGGGATGCGCGGCGGGTGGCACCTGCTGCGTCAGGAGCCGTCGCTGGTGCTCTGGCCGGTGCTGCTCAAGACGCTCCAGGGGATCGTGGAGGTGGCGCCGCTTGGGGTGGTGGCGGTGGCGGTGCTGGTGCGGCTCGGGCTTGGGATGGAGCAGGGGCTCCTGGGCGCGCTGGTGGGGGTGGCCCGGCAGGTGGTGTCGCCGGGCTTCCTGCTGGGGGCCGGGGGGCTCTGGGGGGTGGCGTGGACGGCGTCGTGGTGCCTGGGGGTGGCGATGCTGGGCGGGGTGCTTGGGGCGCTCCTGCGGCGGCTCCAGGCGGGGCCGGTGGTGATCGCGCAGGCGGTCTTCTGGCGGACCTTCGGGGAGGGCTTCGGGCTGCTGCTTGGGTGGAGCCTGCTGCGCGGGCTCTGCCTGGCGGCGGCGGCGGGGCTCGGGGCGGGGCTGGTGGTGCTTGGGGCGTCGGCGCTGGCGGGGGCGCCGCTGGCGCTCCAGGCGGCCGGTCTGGCGTCGCTTGGGGCGGTGGGGGTGGGGTTGCTCGGCGCGGTGGCGCTGCCCTTTCATGTCAGCCTGCCCTACCTGCTCCGGGGGGAGCAGGGGGTCTTCGGGGCGCTCGGCGAGGGGGCGTGGCTGATCGCGCGTCGCCCCGCCGAGGCGCTGTGGCTGCACGGCCTGGAGGGCGCGCTGGCGTTGGTGGTGCTCTCGGTCTACCTGCCCTTCGCCTTCTTGATGGCGAGCCTGGGGGGGAGCCCGGAGCTGGCGGCGCTGGGGAGCGTGGGGCGGATGGGGCTGGATCTGATCTCCAGCGTGGCCTTCGCGGTGGTGTCGGTGTGGTCGCTGGGGGCGACCTCGACCTGGGTGGGGCTCTGCGAGGGGTGGTGGCGTGGCGTGCCTGGCGCGTCGGGGTTCGCGGCGCTGCCGCCGTGGGCGCGTCGCGGCGCGTCGGGGCGCCTGCCTGCGGTCCCGCTGGAGGCGGCGCGGGCGGCGCTGCCGCAGGAGCCCCACGCGCCGGTGAGCTGGGAGGAGGCGCGGCGTCGGCTCCTGGGCCCGGGGCCTGGCTCGCGCTGAGGGATCGAGGACGGAGCCCGCGCTGGCGGGGCGCGGGCCAAAGTGCCCGCCGCCGCTTTACAGGGTGCCTGGCCGGGCTTACACTCGGGAGCTATGGGGTGGGCGTCCCGCTCACCTCCCCTGAGGCGCGGAGGTCCGCTATGCACGACGCCCTGGTCTACGATGAGCTCATCAAGCGCCGCGAGCGCGAAGCCTGGGAGCCTGTCCCGCTTCAGCTCCCGCTCCACAGCCCCGCGCGCGGACCCAGCCGCCCCATCGAGGACCGCGAGGAGGAGGACGACGACGAGGCGCCTCGGAGCAGCGGCGTGCTCATCATCGACATGAACGACTATACCGAGCTTGAGGGGTGAGCGCTCGCCGGGGTGTCGCGCCGCCGCAATAAAGCGCTCCGTCGCGGGTGTTGAGCCACAAGCCCTTCGCGTTGGGGGCGAGCTTGTGCTAGGCTGACGCAGGACGTTGGCTGCAGGTGTGATGAGGCTTGGGGGCTGCGGGCAGGTGAGCAAGTGAAGAACGTCGTCATCCCCGACACTGGAGACGTCATCGCCGGTCGCTATCGGCTGGACGGGGTGCTGGGCCGCGGAGGCTTCGGGATCGTCTTCCGGGCGACCCACCTGGAGATGAACCGGACGGTCGCGATCAAGACCCTGCTGCCGCAGGCGGCCTCGTCGCCGGACGCGGTGGAGCGCTTCCGGCAGGAGGCGGTGCTGGCCGCCGGGCTGACCCACCCGAACACGATCACCCTCTTTGACTACGGGCAGACCCCCGAGGGGCTCCTCTATCTGGTGATGGAGCACCTGACCGGGCACACGCTCAAGGATCGGCTCAAGCGCGCGGGGCGCCTGCCGCTGAAGCGTGTGCGGGCGCTGATGGTGCAGACCCTCAAGAGCCTGGCGGAGGCGCACGCCAAGGGGATCATCCACCGCGATCTCAAGCCCGAGAACATCTTCCTCTGCGACGTGCCCGGCGAGCAGGACTTTGTGAAGGTGTTGGACTTCGGCATCGCCAAGATCCTGGAGGCGCCGACCAGCCCGGACGCGGATCTCTCGGCGGGTGCGTCCTTCGGGACGCCGAAGTACATGGCCCCGGAGCAGATCTCGGGGGGGCAGCTGGGTCCGTGGACGGATCTCTACGCGCTGGGGTTGATCGCGTTTGAGGCGGCCTCGGGTCGTGCGGCCTACATGGGTCGGACGCCGCTGGAGATCATCGCGAAGCAGGCCAACGGTCCGGTGCCCGAGCTGCCGATGTACCTCAAGGGGACCCCGGTGGGGCGGGTCATCGAGCGCTGCATCCAGAAGGAGCCGTCGGCGCGCTATACCAGCGCCTCGGCGGCGCTGGAGGAGCTGCTGGAGACGGCGGAGTGGGTGGAGCCGACGCCGCCGGTGGAGACGGGGAGCCTGCTTGGGGACGCGCTCCCGACCTCGGGCTGGGGTGCGGCGGACGGCGGCGCGGTGGACAGCGGGCGCTTTCTGGCGGAGGCGGTCCTCCAGGAGCCGCTGGGCGAGATGGAGGTCGGCGCCACGATGGTGCAGGACCCGCTCTCGGAGGCGAGCCACGCGCACAGCGGCCGCTTCATGTCCGAGGGGGTGCTGCTGGACGATGACGACGCAGGCGAGATGGAGTCCGAGTCCACGCGGCTGGAGGAGAGCCCCTTCTCCATGAGCCCGATGGACGTCGATCCGACGCGGGTGCGGCTCCGGGAGGAGGTCGCGCCGCCGCGAGAGTCCACGGTCAACCTGGATCTGAACGAGCTGATGGAGGTCCACACCGGGCAGCACGCGCTCCCGCAGGCGACGCCCGTGCCGACGGCGCGCCCTGCGGCGCAGGCGCGTCCGGCGCCCGCACCGGCGCCTGCTCCGGCGCCGCAGGCGGCGGGTCGGGCGGCGGGTCGCTCGGCGGGTCGGGTGGCCGCTGCGGCAGGTCGGCCCGTGCCGCAGGCTGCGGCGCAGGCGTTGCAGCCGCTGCCTGCGGTGCTTGCGGCGGAGGGAGATGACGCCAGCGTCCTCTTCTCGGTGCAGGACGCGGCCTCGCAGATCGCGCGGAGCGCCGGTGGGCCTGCGGCGGCGCCTGCGCCGGTGCAGGTGGCGTCGGCGCCGATGGCGTTCCGCGCCCACACCGATCCCCGGCAGCAGCCTGCGGCGCGGCGCGGGATCGACCGCAACATGCTGATCGCGTTCTCGGTGCTTGGGATGGGGCTCATCGCGGCGATGCTCGTGGTGGTGCTCTACCTGCTCAAGCCGATGCTCACGGGGGCGCCTTCGGAGGAGCCGGGCGCGGTGGCGACGGCAGGCGAAGAGGGCGGCGAGGGCGGCGCCGCGAAGGAGGGGGCGGTGCTGGAGGTCACGTCGGAGCCGCCGGGGGCTGAGGTCTTCCTGGACGGCAAGAAGCTCGGGGTGACGCCGCTGAAGATCGACCGCAGCCGCTCGCGGGGCGTCGTCACCATCACGCTCCGCAAGGACGGCTACGAGGACACGACCGAGGAGATCACCTACGACGGGGACCGCGCCCTCCAGATGGAGCTGAGCGCGGCGGTGGCCCAGGCCGAGCCGCCGAAGGAGGAGGTGGCGGAGGAGGCGCCCCGCGAGGAGCGGAAGGCGGAGGAGGTGGCCCGGAAGGAGGTCGCGCCGCCGCCGAAGGAGGTCGCGCCGCCGCCGAAGAAGGAGGCTCCTCCGGCGGAGGTCGCGCGGAAGGAGCCCGCGAAGGAGCCCGCGAAGGAGCCTGCGAAGGCGCCCGCGAAGGAGCCTGCGAAGGCGTCTGCGAAGGCTCCGCCGACCAGCGCGGCGTCCAAGCCGCCGACAGCGAAGCGCCGGACGACGCCGCCGCCGAAGTCTACGGGAGGCGGCGGGAAGAAGAGCCCGTTCGGGAAGTGGTAGCGGGGGATTGGGGGTAGGTTGGAAACGCAAAAATGATACAGATTGCATGCAATCTGTATCATTTTTTGCGTTTTTCGGGTTGCCTCCGGCGGCCAGGGGAAGCTCCCCTGGACCCCGTCTTCTATGAGGCGAGGGTGTGCTCGCGCCAGGTCGAGAAGGTGTTGGAGGCGGGATCGTAGAGCCGGGTGAGGACGCGAGCCAGCGTGGGCGCGCCGTCCGGGCCGGGGGTGATGTCGTAGAGGTTGAACTTGGGGCCGAAGTGGGGGTTGGTGTGCGCCTCGGCGCTGGTTGAGCCTGCCTCTGCGACGTAGAAGGGGAGGCCGCCGCTGGGGCGGGTGAGGGAGGAGAAGCCCCACTGGTGGTTGTGGCCGTGTATGACGAGGTGGACGTGCCCCTGGCGGAGCACCTCCATGACCGCGTCTGCGTCGGTCAGGTGTCGCATCGCCTCTTTGCGCGGCGAGGTGTGGAGCGGGGGGAGGAGGTGGTGGTGGAGGGCGACGATGACGAAGCGCCGTCGGACCTCGGGGTGTGCGAGGGCGGCCTGGAGCCTGGTGCGCTGCTCGGCGCCGACGCGCCCCACGGCGAAGAGGGGCGGCGAGGGGATGCAGGAGTTGACGCCGACGAGGGCGACGCGGTCGTTGAGGAGCTTGACCCAGGGGTAGGGTGCGCCGTGGCTCAGCTCGGGGAGGTCGGAGCGCATCCAGGGGTTGAACCAGGCCTCGAAGCGCTGGGTGCGGACGCTGTTCCAGGTGTAGTAGTCGTGGTTGCCCGGGATGACCGAGAGGCGCTCCCCGTCGCCCGCGTGGGCGCTGAGGAGGGCGCGGGCGGCGGCAAACTCGGACTCGAAGGCGAGGTTGGAGAGATCGCCGGTCACGATGATGTGATCGGCGCCGTCGCGCTGGATCTGCTCCAGGGCGGCGATGACGTGCTCCTGGCGGTGCGAGCGTCGGCGCTTGAGGAGGAGGTTGAGGCCTCCCGTGCTGCGCTTGCCGAGGTAACGCCAGGCCTTGATGCCCTCCAGGTGGAGGATGTGTAGATCTCAGATGTCAGCGATGCAAAAGGTAGGCCGCGTGGGGAGGGGAGGGGAGGCGGGGGGGGGGGCGGGGGCGCCCGC
>CAUJGC010000169.1 GCA_963169075.1 Myxococcota bacterium | reverse complement strand
TCTGGCAGATCGCCCCGCGCCCGCCGTCGGGCGCGCCCGCGGATGGCAGCCGCCCGCTCAAGCGCCGGAGGAGGCCGCGGCGATCTGGCAGATCATCGCGGCAGGGGGTGGTGCACCTCGCGGCGAGATCCAGGCCCCTGGAGGCTTGCGCGGTTCGCTACACGGCCTCGGACAGCGCCGCCCAGACCGCAGGATGCTCCTGGCGCAGCGTCGAGAAAGGCGCCAGCGTGCTGCCCCCGTAGCGCAGGCACCAGGGCAGGAGACCGTGGTCATCGGCCTCCTCCAGCCGCTCGCGCAGCGCGCTGGGATCGAGGGGGCCAGCCGACAGCGCCACCTCCAGCTCCCGCTTCAGGCGCTTGTAGGTCGTCTGGTAGCCCAGCGCCAGCTCCTCACGCTGATCCAGCTCCAGCATCCGCACCGTCTCCTCGCCGCGCGGCGAGGAGGCGCCGGTCGGATCGAAGCGCGGGGTCAGGTTCCCCGTCTCGGGATCGAAGTCGAGGTGCTCCCAGGGCTCGTCTGCGCTGGGATCCAGCAGCAGCGGGAGCCCCTGGTCATCCAGCGGGAAGCGATCTCCCTTCTTGCGTCCGCAATCCGAGCAGCAGAGGAGGAGGTTGCGCCAGGAGCACATCCGGTGGGGATAGCTGGCCTTCGGCCGGAAGTGCTCCACATCCGAGCCGCGGGAGTCGAGGCAGTACATGCAGCGCCTGCGAGGCCCGGCCATCTGCTCCAGCGCGGTCAACACGGGCGTGAAGACGGCGGTTTCGCGCATGTCCTTCCAGAAGCGGGCGGCTCGCAGCCTGTCCTCCGCCAGGAGCCTGCGGGCGTACTGCTGGCGCTCGCAGAGGTACTGGCGCGCCGCCTCGTCGAGCGGGACACGCTGGACGCGCCTCACGCGCCCTCTTCGTCGGTGAGGACAAGCTCCTGCGCGGCCTCCAGGAGCGCGCGCTCCTCCGGGGTGAGCGCGGCGCCTGCGCGGACCTTGGCCCGGAGGCGCGCGGCGATGCTGCGCGCCTCGACGGCGCGCGGCGAGCGGGTGTTCTGGAGGCCGAAGGCGGGGGTGCGGAGGATCGTGTCGGGGCGCGCGGCGAGGATGGTGCGGTAGTCCTCGTCGCTGAGGGGGGACGCCTGGATGCCGTCTGCTGTGGCCTCCAGCGTGAAGATCCCGTTGGGGTCGGCGGCCTGGCAGATGATCGGGCTGTGGGTGGTGACGATGAACTGGAGGCGCGGGAAGCGGCGCTTGAGCCAGAAGCCGATCTCGCGCTGCCACTCGGGGTGGAGGTGGGCGTCGATCTCGTCGATGAGGACGACGCCGCTGCGCTGGATGACGAGCGTCCCCTCCTCGTTCGGCGCGGCGAGCCCCTCGGGGCCGTAGATGTTGATGAGGTGACGCAGGAGATCCGTCAGCAAGGCGAGGGCGGCGCGGTAGCCGTCGCTCATCTCATCCCAGGAGAGGGGCGCGCCGCTGCGATCCCGCAGCCAGAGGCCGTCGGCATCGACGCGATCCACGGTGATGCCGTCCGGTAGCAGGCCATCGCGGAGCAGGGTCAGGACGAGGTCCAGCCTGGCCCGCGCGCGCTCGTCTCCAGCCTGGGCGCGGGTGTTGAGGTCGCGGAGCCAGCCCACGACC
Source organism: Myxococcota bacterium (assembly GCA_963169075.1). GTDB lineage: Bacteria > Myxococcota_A > Bradymonadia > Bradymonadales > CAUJGC01. The sequence goes on along the minus strand of CAUJGC010000169.1, from coordinate 21,417 downwards.
TCGGAGAGCGAGGCGGCCTCCTCGAAGAGCGTCGCGAAGCGGCTCGTCGAAGGCCCCGTCATCTGGCGCATCGCGTCGGCGGAGGCGCCGAAGATGCGACGAAAGGGGCCGTAGCCGCAGGAGAACCAGCCCTTGGCGTTGATCGACCAGAGCGTCCGCTCCAGGGCTCTGTCGCTGGCCGCGATCAGGCGGCTGCCCCGGTCGCCTTCCTGGAGGCGAAGCGCCGGGGTGAGCGTCGCAGGGGGAGGCCCCGGCCCCTCCACGCCGTCATCGACCGGGGTGCGGTTGACCTCCAGCAGCACCGCCGACTCGTCGCTCCCCGAGGCGGCGCGCACCCAGCCCCTCAGGTTGGGCTGGAGGGCTCGCGCGGTGTCCACCCCCACCAACCCCAGCGCGATCGCCTTGAGGAGCGTGCTCTTCCCGGCGCCGTTCTCGCCCGTGATGACCGTCCACCCCGCGAAGCTGCCGTCCGGGCGTGTAAAGTCTATCGAGGCGTCATGGAAACCCTTGATATTCCTGAGGGTGAGCTGCTTGAGGTACATGGCCTACCTGCTGGGCTCAGCGCCCTGTCAGCGCCGCCGCCGGGTCCATGTTCGCCGCGCGCGCGGCGGGCAGGAGGGCGCCGAGGAGGCAGAAGAAGACGGCGCCGCCGACGGCGACGGCGAAGAAGGCGGGGTTCCAGGCGAACAGGGTGTCGGGCTTGAAGGGGAAGTCCTGGACGAAGCGGGCGAAGGCGGCGTCGGCGCCTGCGGCGACGCCGAGGCCGAGGCCGCAGCCGAGGGCGCCGCCGAGGGCGCCCACCACGACGGCTTCGCAGAGGATCATGGCGCTGATGTTGGGGCGGGTGGCGCCGAGGGCGCGCAGGAGGCCGATCTCGCGGCGTCGCTCGGCGATGACCATCAGGAAGGTGTGGGTGATGTTGATCGCGGCGATGGTGACAATGACGATGGAGATCAGGCTGAAGATGGCCGTGATGATGGTGATGATCAGGCCGGCCTTCTGGGCGTTCTCGTACTTGTCGTCCAAGGCGAGGTTGAGGCGGTCGGTGACGTAGGCGGCGACGGGGACGACGGCCTCGTTGTTGGACGTCTCGATCAGGAGGGAGTGGTAGTCGCCGCGCTCTTCGCTGCCGAAGGTGCCGTTGAAGCGCTGGACGTAGCCGATGGGCATGGTGACGCCGAGGGTGATGGCCTTGTCGCTGAAGCCGACCAGCTCGCAGCGGCGCTCGATGGGCTCGCCGCGGGCGGCGGAGCCGATGAAGCTCTTGCCGAAGGTGACGTTGAAGTGGAGGCCCTCCAGGGCGGTGGTGGAGAGGCGCGGCACCTGGGCGAGGGCGCCTTTGCTGCCCTTCATGGCGGTGTGGACGGAGCCGTTGTAGATCTCGAGGAGGCGAGGGTTGGCGATGACCGGGATGGGCAGCTCGCACTGGCGGGTGTCGGCGGCGCAGTAGCTCTTGCCGGGGCAGGGGTCGGCGGCGGCCGCGCCGTCGCGATCCCGCTGCGGGGGGGTGCAGGTCTGCTTGACGCAGCGGGCGCCCTCGCCGCAGACCGAGCCGTCCGGGCAGCCGGCGTCGCAGGTGACCTCGCCGCCCTCCCAGTCGCGGAAGCGGCTGGGGTCGGGGAGGTCGGTGACGACGCGCTCGGGGATGCCGTCAGCGATCAGCTCGGTGTAGAAGTTCTTGCCCATCAGCTCCTTGCCGCCGGAGGCGCGGGCGGGGAAGGTGAGGCGGAGCTTGGGGTAGACGCCGCGGACGCCGGGGACGCCGCGCAGCTCCTCGACGGTGGCGTCGTTGAGGCGGGTGCCGCCGAAGAGGCCGCCCTCGGCGCGGAAGGCGCCGACGTCGTAGGAGCGGGGGATGGCCTCCAGCTGGTTGTAGACGAAGATCTTGTCCATCACCACGGTGCGGACGCCTTCACCGAGCCCGACGAAGAAGATGAAGGTGGCGATGCCGACGACGATGCCGACGCTGGAGAAGGCGAAGTTGCGCGCGTTGCGGCGGAGGTTCTGGCCCACCAGCCGGAGGAGCTTTCCGAGCGTCATGGGATCTCAGCCCTCCTCGGCTGCGGCGGGGGTGTTGACCTCGTTGGAGCGCAGCTCGCCGTCTTCGAGGCGGACGATGCGGTGGGCCATGCGGGAGATGTGCTCCTCGTGGGTGACGACGACGAGGGTGAGGCCGTCCTGCTCGACGAGGCGCTGGAAGAGGTCGATGATCTGGAGGCCGGTGCGGCGGTCCAGCGAGCCGGTGGGCTCATCGCAGAGGATGAGGCGCGGCTGGTTGAAGAGGGCGCGGGCGATGGCGACGCGCTGGCGCTGGCCGCCGGAGAGCTGGGTGGGGCGGTCCCCGGCCCGGCCCCCGAGGCCGACCTTGCGGAGCAGCTCTTCAGCGCGGGCGGCCTGATCGGGGCGCGGCGGGCGCCGATCGAAGTAGCTGGGGAGCTGGACGTTCTCGGCGCAGGTGAGGTGGTCCAGCAGGTAGAAGTGCTGGAAGACAAAGCCGATCTGGGTGTTGCGCAGGGCGCTCAGGGCGGCGTCGGAGAGGGACTCCATGGGCTGATCCCAGAAGCGGAGGCTCCCGGTCCACTCCCGGTCGAGGCCGCCGAGGATGTTCAGCAGCGTCGTCTTGCCGGAGCCGCTGGTGCCGACCACGGCGGTGAACTTCCCGGGCTCCAGGGTGAGCGAGAGCTCCTTGAGCGCCACATGCTGGCCCTTGCCGCGCCCGTAGCTCCGGCTCACCCGGTCAAAGACGATCATGGCGCCTCCGGCGCAGGCGCGGAGGCGGGCGCGCCGCCGCCGGGGGTCTTGAGGCGCAGCTCCAGATCGCCCCGGAGGCCGCCCTCCTGGAGGGTCATCAGGAGGGTGGCGTGCTCGACCGGCCCGAGCAGGGACTCGACCAGCCCGCCGCCGAGGGCGGCGCCGACCTTCTCGCGGAGGCGATCCACGTTGAGCCAGAGGCCCGTGCCGCCTGCGTCCTCCAGCAGCGTCGCTCCGGCGCTCCCCTCCACCTGGCGCGCCAGCTTGGGGGCTTCGCCGGAGAGGAGCTGGAGGACGAGGCTCTCCTCCAGCGTGGTGCTCGCCAGCGTGACCAGATCGTCGCGCATGTAGAGGCGGAAGGGGAGCGCGGTGGAGCTGTTGGGGTCGAAGCCGTAGGCCACGACGCCGCCGGTGAGCTGCTCGCGGCGGAGGGCGCCGTGCAGCTCCTCGACCAATCGATCCAGGACCGCGACGAAGCGCGCGGGGTCCTTGAGCTGGAGGTGGAGGACCGCCGAGACCGCCTTCATCCGCTCATTGGAGCGGCGCTCGGAGAGGCGGGCCAGGTCGAGGCCGTAGACGACCAGGGCCGCCTGGCCGGTGGCGTTCTGGATGATGTCTTGATCAATATCAATCTGGGTGGTGGACTTGATATTGGACAGGATCTTGGCGATGAACTTCTGCTGGGTGGGGGGGAGGAGCTTCTGGTACTCGCGCCAGAAGATCCCGGCGTGGACGGAGGTGCGCGCCACCGCGTAGGCGCGCTCGTGGATCATGAGGCGGAGCCTGGGCGAGGGCTTCTCGGGCTTGTCGAGGCCCTGGAAGGCCTGAAGGGTCTCGGGCTTGACGCCGAAGAAGAGGCGGGCCCGGGCGGAGCGGGCGTCGGCGTCGAGGCCGACGCCGAGCCAGGTGAGGTTGTCTGCGAAGGCGCCCAGGACCTCGCGCTGGTACTTCTTGAGGGCCTCGTCCTGCTGGCCGTAGAGCTGGAGGGCGCGGGTGGAGTCGAGCCAGACGGCAGCGGGGTGATCGGCGGCGGCCTCGCGCTGGAAGGTGGCGAAGCCGGGGCGCTTGACGAGGCTCCCGGCCTGGACGCGCTGGAGGGCCTCGCGGACGACGGCGGCGCTGCCGGGGATGGGGGCGCCCTCGGCGGGGGGTATGAGGGGGGTGCCCGCCATGAGGATCAGGCCCTCGTCGAGCCAGACCCAGGAGAGCTCGGTGCCGTCCTTGCCGCGGAGGGTGTGGATGGGCGGAGAGGCGGCGGCGTCGAGGGAGGGCGCGCCGTCGGCGCGGTAGCGCCTGGCGAGGCCGCCGATGACCTGCTGCTCGAAGCGGGCGCGGTCGGTGACGTAGCCCAGGACGAGGGGGGCGTTGCGCCAGGAGGCGACGGCCATGCCGTTCTGGGGATCGAGGCCGGCGGCCTCATAGGTCTTGGCGTCGAGCACGTCCACGCCGAAGGTCTGCTGGATCTCCTGACGCCAGAGCCCCAGGGGCAGGTTGTCCCCGAGGGTGGTCTGGAGGTGCCCAAGCGCCGTCCGCCCGCGCTCCATATCGAGGAGGAAGACCGCCAGATCGGTGTCGTCGGGCAGGTGCTCGGCGTAGCGCGTGAGGCGCTCGGCGGGGGTGAGCGTCGGCGTGACGGAGGAGGAGGAGGCGCCTCCACAGGAGGCGCACCCCCCATCGCAGCGCGCCGCGCCCAGGGCGAGGAGGGCGACCAGGGCGAGGCGCGCCAGCGGCGCGCGGAGGCGCCGGGGCGGCGCGCTGGGGGTGCGGTGGCTCACGATGGGGATCGCTCCGTGGAAGCGCGCCGCCAGCGTCCGACCTCCTCGACCGCGCGCCCCTCGGCGGCGAGCTTGATGAGGTGGGCGGTGAGGCTCTGGGCGGCCAGCGGGTAGACGGCGGGCTGGATCTCGGGGTAGGCGGCGGGGACCAGCTCCATCGGGCCGCGGGGGCTGGCGGAGAGGGCCTTGAGGACGCGGTCCTCCCGCATCCGGCGGTGCTCCAGGGTGGCGCGGATCTTGGACTGGGCGGCGTCGGCGCCCTCGATGGGCTCGCCGTGGGCGGGCACGAGGAGGTTGACGTCCAGCGTCAGCAGGCGCTCCAGCGAGCCCATGTAGGCCGCCATGTCGCCGTCCGGCGGAGCGATGAGGATGGTGCCGTCGCCAGCGACCATGTCCCCGGCGTAGAGGAGGCGGGCGCTGGCGTCCCAGATCGCCAGGTGGCCGGGGGTGTGGCCGGGGGTGTGGAGGAAGCGGAGGACCTGGCGCCCGAGGACCACCTCGGCGTTCTCCTCGACCTCCAGGGGGCGGGCGCGGGGCGGGAGGGGCAGGCGGGCCAGCTCGTCGTGGTGGCCGTAGATCGCCACGCTCCCCTGGCGCTGGGCCAGGGTCGCCACCAGGGCCGGCAGGCCGGCGGTGTGATCGTGGTGGTGGTGGGTGAGGATGATCCCGACGCAGGTGCCGCCTTCGTCCAGGCGCGCGCAGACCTCTGCGGCGAGGCGCTGCTGCTCCTCGGGCTCCTCGGCGCCGGGGTCCACGACGACGAAGCGATCCACGCCGACCAGCATCGCGTTGGTCGTGGTCGCCGGGGGGAGCGTGGGGGTGCGCAGCGCCAGGCGCCACCAGCCGAACTCAAGAGCCTCTCCGTGTATCAACGCCTTCTCCGTATCTCAGCAGGGTCCATAGGGTCAGCGCAGGAGCGCCAGGCGCTCCTCGCGGCTCCGGGGGATCACCGGCGGAGGCGCGGCGCCCTGCGGCTCGCCCCCCGCACGCTCAATCGCGCGACGCCAGGCGGAGAAGCCGCCGCCGTCGCGCCACGCCTCCATCGCGGCCAGCCCCATGCGCTGGCCGCCCTGCGCGATGCAGTACTCCACCCACGCCCAGCGCGCCGAGGTGCTCCGCAGGTCCACGCGGCCGCCGAGCCCCTTGCGGAGCCGCTTGAGGCGCTCCTCGGCCACCTTGATCCCGGCGAAGCCCTGGCCGTCCAGCGGGGTGTTGCGCTTGGCGACGAAGGGGGCGATGCCCATCGCCACCGAGCAGATCCGGCTCAGCTCCTGGGAGAAGCGGATCAGCTCGTCGATGTCCTCGTCCGTCTCGTTGGGGACGCCGATCATCATGTAGACCTTGAGCTGGCGCAGCCCGTGGGCGCGCACCAGCTCCGCCACGCGCACCAGGTGCTTCTCCCGGATGCGCTTGACCAGCATCTCCCGCAGGCGCTCGCTGGCGCCGTCGCTCGCCACGGTGATCGTCTGGTAGCCGCCGGCCTTCAGGAGCCCCACCACCTCGTCGTTGAGGCGATCGGCGCGCAGCGACGAGAGGCTCACCTGGCGACCGGAGGCGACGATGCCCTCCAGGATCGCGGGCAGCTCCGGGTGATCGCTCACCGCCGCCCCCACCAGGCCCACCTTGCGGGCGTACTCCGGGACGGTGTCGAGGATGCGCTCGGTGGCCGTCAGGCGCATCCCCCCGTTGGTGGAGCGGCGCATGACGCAGAAGGTGCACGCGCGGGAGCACCCCCGCTCGTTCTCCACCAGGTGCATGTCCGAGAGCTCGGTGTGGGGGGTGAGGATCTGGCTGTAGGCGGGCAGGTGCGCCTCGCCGGCCTTGGCGACCGGGCGCAGCACGTCCCCGTGGATCGACGGGACGTAGATCCCCTCGACGTGGGCCAGCTCCGCCAGGGCCTCCCGGCCCTCCCCGCGCTCCACCGCGTCCAGCGGCGCGTGGATGACCTCCTCCCCTTCCCCCATGATGATCAGATCCGCGAAGGGCCCCGCCGGGATCGGGTTGCTGAAGGTCAGCGGCCCCCCGATGATCACCAGCGGGTCGCGCGGCCCGCGCTGCGACGCCAGCACCGGCACCCCGGCCAGCTCCAGGCACGCGCACACCCCCACCAGCTCCAGCTCGTATGCCAGCGAGAAGGCGATGACGTCGAAGCTCCCCACGGGCTGCTTCGACTCGTAGGTCAGCAGCGGCAGCCGCGCCACCTTCCACGCCTCGACGTCGTCCGGCAGAAAGGCCCGCTCGCACGACACCCCCTCCCGCGCGTTGAGGATGCGGTACATCACCTGGAAGCCCAGCGAGCTCATCCCCACGCTGTAAGGGGACGGGTACACCAGCGCCACGCGCAGCGGGGCCTGCTTGGTGATCGTGCCGCGCTCGGTGGCCAGGCGCTCATCGATCTGTTGGAGGAGGGTGCGTCGGTTGGACAAGGCTCAGAGTCCTGCGCAGGTGCGGCAGGCGCGCCGCGCCCCCTCCATAGCAGGTCGCGCGCGCCTTGCAAAGTCCCGCCCCGGCGACCTCATCGCAGCCCGACGCTGCGGGCGCGCGCCGTCGCGCGCTCCAGCTCCTCCTGGGAGAGCCCCGAGTGCCCCGTGATCACGATGGACTGCGAGAGCCCCGTCTTCGTATCCACCGCCGACACGTGCAGGATGCCGTCGGTGTCGATGTCGAAGCTCACCTCCACCCGAGGCTCCCCCGCCTTGCGGCGCGGGATCCCCGTCAGGTTGAACATCCCCAGCAGCCGGTTCTCGCTCGCCCGCGACGACTCCCCCTGGTGCACCGAGATCGTCACCAGATCCTGATCGTCCTGCGTCGTCGTGAACACCTTGGACGCCCGCGTCGGGATCGTCGAGTTGCGCTCGATCAAGGCCGAGAAGCGATCGTTCTCCACCCGGATCCCCAGCGCCATCGGCGTCACGTCCAAAAGCACCACCTCCCGGACCTCGCCGCCCAGGATCCCCGACTGCACCGCGGCCCCCAGCCCCACCGCCTCGTCCGGGTTGATCCCCTTGTGGGGCGCCCGCTTGAAGATCGCCTCGACTTTGCGCTGGATCGCGGGCATCCGCGTCATGCCGCCCACCAGCAGCACGTCGTCGATCTCCTCCGGCGTGATCCCCGCGTCCGACATCGCCTTGCGGCACGGCGCCTCCAGGCGCTCGATCAGCTCGAAGCAGAGATCATTCAGCAGGCTCCGCCCCATCAGGAGCGAGAGGTGCCGCGGCCCCGTGTCGTCCACCGCCAGGAAGGGCAGGTTGATGTTGGTGTCGCTGATCGTGGACAGCTCGCACTTGGCGATCTCCGCCGCCTCCCGGAGGCGCTGGAGCGCCATCTTGTCCGCCGAGATGTCCAGCCCCGTGTCCTTCCGGAACACCTCCAGCAGATAGTCCAGCACCACCCGATCAAAGTCCTCGCCGCCCAGGTTGTTGTCCCCCGACGTCGCGATCACCTCGAAGACCCCGCCGCTGCACTCCAGGATCGACACGTCAAAGGTCCCGCCGCCCAGATCAAAGACCACGATCCGCGCGTCCTTCCCCGAGCTGTACCCGTACGCCAGCGCCGCAGCCGTCGGCTCGTTCACGATCCGGCGCACCGTCAGCCCGGCGATCTGCCCCGCCTCCTTCGTCGCCTGACGCTGCGCGTCATCGAAGTAGGCCGGCACCGTGATCACCGCCTCCGTGATCTCCTCCCCGAAATAATCTTCGGCGGTCACCTTCATCTTGCGCAAGACCTGCGCCGAGATCTCCTGAGGCGAGAAGTTCCGGCCGTTTACGGAGACCCACGCGTCCCCGTTGATGTTCTCCACCAGCCGGTAGGGCAGGCGCTCGCGCAGATGCTGCGCCTCGGGGGCGCGGTACTTGCGACCCATCAGGCGCTTGATCCCCGAGACCGTCCGCTCCGGGTTGATGATCGCCTGGCGCTTGGCCTGCTGGCCGACGAAGAGCTCCTCCCCCTCGGTGAACCCCACCACCGAGGGCGTCGTCCGCGCCCCCTCGCTGTTGGGGAGCACGATGGGCTCGCCGCCGTCGATGACCGCGACGACCGAGTTCGTCGTCCCAAGGTCGATGCCGATGATCCTGCTCATAGGGGTGCGCGTCCTGAGGGGTTCAGGTTCATTGTCTTATCGTGCTTCCAAGCGTCAACCGGGCGCCAACCGCGTCTCACATCTTGCCTCAACGGCGCGCAGGGTGCAAGAACTTGCAAGGCAGCGGCGCGCTGGCGTAACCACCGAGGCGCCCCCGGGCTCTGCACCGCAGAGCAAGGCATGTACCACCCCCCTGCGCCGCGCCTCGATCCATGCGACCCGACCTCGACAGCCTCGACGCCTACGACTTCGCTCTCCCCGAAGACCGCATCGCTCACACGCCCTCCCCCCACCGTGACGCATCGCGGCTCCTGGTCTGCGCGCGTGACAAAACACGTCACCTCACCCCCTTCTCCAGCCTCGACCAGCACCTCCGCCCCGGCGATCTCCTCGTCTTCAACGACACGCGGGTCCTCCCCTGCCGCCTGATCGCCCGACGACCCACCGGCGGACGCGTCGAGATCTTCGCCCTCCCCCCCGCCGACCCCACCCCCTGGACCCTCCCCCCGCCCCCCGAGGGCCTCCCGCTCCGCGCCCTCGTCCGCGCCTCCCGCCCCGTCCGCCCCGGCCAGGAGGCCCGGGTCGAGGGCGCCGACGCCTCCATCACCTTCGGCCCCCGACACGGCGCCGAGGCCGAGATCACCTACCGGGGCGACCTCCCCCTGGCGGACGCCCTCCAGCGCGCCGGGCACCGCCCCCGCCCCCCCGACAGCCTCAAGCGACGCCGCGACCTCGGCCTCCCCGAAGAGGCCCCCGAGGACGCCGAGCGCTACCAGACCGTCTACGCCAGCCAGCCCGGCGCCGTCGCCGCCCCCACCGCCGGCCTCCACTTCACCCCCGACCTCCTCCAGCGCCTCCAGGCCGCGGGCGTCGAGCTGGGCTTCGTCACCCTCCACGTCGGCATGGGCACCTTCAAGCCCCTCGACGAGGACACCCCCCTGGGCCAGCAGCGCCTCCACACCGAGCGCTACCACATCTCACCGCGCCTCGCGGAGCAGCTCCAGCAAGCCAACGACCGCGGCGCCCGCGTCATCGCCGTCGGCACCACCTCGCTGCGCGCCCTCGAAGACCAGGGGCGACGCCACGGCCAGCGCCGCGTCACCCCCGGCGCCTTCGACGCCGACCTCTTCATCCGCCCCGGCTTTCGCTTCCACCTCACCGACGCCCTCATCACCAACCTCCACCTCCCCCGCTCCAGCCTCATGGTCCTCGTCTCCACCTTCGCAGGCTACGAGCTGGTCCGCGAGGCCTACCAGGACGCCATCGCGCGCCAGCTCCGCTTCTTCTCCTACGGCGACGCCATGCTCCTTGAGAGGGCCCTGTGAACGACTCCTCCCCCGACCTCCCCCTCGCCCCCTTCGAGATCACCCACACCGACGGCAACGCCCGCGCCGGGCGCCTCACCCTCGCCCATGGCGTCGTCGAGACCCCCATCTTCATGCCCGTCGGCACCCTCGGCACCGTCAAGGGCCTCACCCCCGACGACCTCCGCGGCGCCCACGTCCAGATCCTCCTCGGCAACACCTACCACCTCTTCCTCCGCCCCGGCCTGGAGGTCCTCGCCGCCCACGGCGGCCTCCACGGCATGATGGGCTGGAGCGGCCCCATCCTCACCGACTCCGGCGGCTACCAGGTCTTCAGCCTCAAGGACCTCCGCAGGATCACCGAGGAGGGCGTCACCTTCCAGAACCACATCGACGGCTCCAAGCACCTCTTCACGCCAGAGAAAGTCATTCAAATCCAGGAGGTTATCGGATCGGATATCATGATGGCCTTCGACGAGTGCCCGCCCCTCCCCTGCGAGCGCGACTACATGGTCCGCTCCATGGAGCGCACCACCCGCTGGGCCGTCCGCTGCCTCCAGGCCCGCACCCGACCCGAGTGCGCCCTCTTCGGCATCGTCCAGGGTGGCGTGGACATCGAGCTGCGGCGCCAGCACCTCGCCCAGCTCCAGAGCCTCCCCTTCGACGGCTTCGCCCTCGGCGGCCTCAGCGTCGGAGAGGCCAAGCCCCGCATGTACGAGACCGTCGAGGCCATCGCCCCCGAGCTGCCCGCCCACCGCCCCCGCTACCTCATGGGCGTCGGCACCCCCGAGGATCTCCTCGCCTGCGTCCAGCGCGGCGTGGACATGTTCGACTGCGTCCTCCCGACGCGCAACGGACGCAACGGGCAGCTCTTCACCAGCCGCGGGCGCCTCTCCATCAAGCAGGCCACCTACCGCCTCGACCTCCAGCCCCCCGACCCCGAGTGCGCGTGCGCCACCTGCGCCCGCTTCACCCGCGCCTACCTCCGACACCTCTACATCGCGGACGAGATGCTCGCCGGGCAGCTCATCACCCTCCACAACGTCCACTACTACCTCCACCTCATGCAGGGCATGCGGGACGCCATCCGCGCGGGGCGCCTGGACGCCTTCGCCCAGGCGTGCCGCGACGGCTGGCGCGAGAGCCCCCGCGGCGCGTGAACACCGACCGGCCTACTCCTTGACGCACCCGGGCTTGTCTGCTAGAGACTGCCGGATTGACGCGCCCGGCCCGATTCGACCGCGTGCGTCGCGCGGCAGCGCACCGCCCGCGGCGAGAGAGCACCCGGCGGTTCGCGCACCCCTTTGAACAGGTTGAACTGAGCGTGTTGAACGAGCTTCTCTTTACGCTGATCGCAGCTCCCGCCGCCTCCGGCGGCGGCGAGGGCGGCAGCGGCAGCCTCTTGAGCATGTTGATCCCGTTCGCGTTGGTGTTCGGGATCATGTACCTCCTGGTCATCCGGCCCAACCAGAAGCGCCAGAAAGAGCAGGACCTCTTCCTCAAGAACCTCAAGGTGGGCGACCAGGTCGTCACCCAGGGCGGCATCTTCGGGAAGATCACCGGCGTCAGCGAGGCCTCGATCACCATCGAGATCAGCGACCGCGTCCGGATCAAGGTCCTCCGCAGCGCGGTCGTCTCCAAGCAGGAGGCCGCCCTCGCGGAGGCCGCCGGCGGGCGAGCCGACGCCAAGCCGGACGGCAAGAGCGATAGCAAGAATGAGGGCAAGGCGTCAGAGGACGCCGACGCCAAGAAATAAAGAACACTGCTGACAGGTGCGCCCATGTCCAAGCTCTGGATCGCCAAGGCCCTGGCCATCCTTGTCCTTGTCGTCCTCGCGGCGGCAGCTCTGGTCCCCACGGTCTTCGCGCCGAAGGAGGGCGAGCAGGCCCCGGAGTGGCTCACGTCCTACTCCAAGGTCTGGGATAAGAAGATCAACCTCGGCCTCGACCTCCAGGGCGGACTGATGCTCCAGTACCGCGTCGAGGTCGAGAAGGCGGTCAGCGACAAGACCGACCGCCTCCGCGAAGATCTCCGCACGCGTCTGGAGCGCGTCGACAGCCCCCCCAAGGTCGCCACCGAGCGCGAGGGGCTCACCACCATCTACGTCACCTTCGAAGACCCGGCCCGCGTCGGCGTCATCGACGACGCCTTCATGACCAACTTCCCCACGCTGACCCGCACCGACCTCGGCGGCGGCAAGATCAAGCTGGAGATGAGCGAGGCCGAGTTCGAGCGCCTCCAGGAGCACGTCGTCACCGAGGCCATCGGCACCATCCGCGAGCGCGTGGACGGGCTCGGCGTCGCGGAGCCCGACATCAAGAAGGCCGGCAAGTCCGACATCGTCATCCAGCTCCCCGGCCTCGGGGACGAGGACTTCGACACCGCCAAGCGCCTCATCGGCGCCACCGCGCAGCTGGAGTTCAAGCTCGTCGCTGAGGACCAGATCAACCTCTTCTTCTCGCGCTACACCAACGCCCCCCTCCCCGAGGGCCTCACCTACTCCACCGAGGGCGGCCAGCCCACCGTCATCGGGCGCGACAAGAAGCAGCTCGGCGCCTTCTTCGCTGAAGAGCTCAAGACCCACGACAAGGAGGGGCTCCTCCAGGTCGTCTTCGAAGAGATCGTCGCCTACAAGGACAAGCGCAAGGAGGTCCGCGACGAGGAGCGCTCCCACTGGCGCGCCCACCTGGTCAACCGCAAGATCGAGCTGACCGGCGACGCCATCGACTCCGCCCAGGTCTCCCTCGACAACCGGACCAACAAGCCCTACGTCTCCCTCAACTTCACCGCCGAGGGCGGCGAGACCTTCTACCAGCTCACCAAGGCCCACAAGGGCAAGCGCTTCGCCATCGTCCTCGACGACGTCCTCAAGAGCGACCCCGTCATCAACGAGCCCATCCCCGGCGGACGCGCCCAGATCACCCTCGGCGGCTACAAGAGCGCCAACGACCTCTACCGCGAGGCCAACGAGCTCACCTCCGTCCTCCAGCACGGCGCCCTCCTCGCCCCCATCCACAAGCAGTTCGAGACCAGCGTCGGCCCCAGCCTCGGCGCTGACTCCGTGGTCAAGGGCCAGCTCGCCCTCCTCATCGCCTCCGGGCTCGTCGTCCTCTTCATGCTGGTCTACTACAAGGGCGGCGGCGTCATCGCCAACCTCGCCCTCGCCCTCAACGTCCTCTTCATCATGGCGGGCCTCACCGCCGTCGGCGCCACCCTCACCCTCCCCGGCATCGCGGGCATCGTCCTCACCATCGGTATGGCCGTGGACGCCAACGTCATCATCTTCGAGCGCATCCGCGAGGAGCGACGCGCCAACAAGTCGCCGCGCGAGGCCATCAAGGCAGGCTACGACAAGGCCCTCTCGGCCGTCCTCGACGCCAACATCACCACCGCCATCGCGGGCGTGGTCCTCATGCAGTACGGCACGGGGCCCATCCGCGGCTTCGCGGTCACGCTCCTGCTCGGCATCGTCTCCTCGGTCTTCACCGCCGTCGTGGTGACCCGCCTCGTCTACGACTACCTCCTTGACAAGTCCACCTCCGAGCGACTGAGCATCTGAGCCATGCAAATCATCAACCCCAACTCCAAGTACGACTTCGTCGGCAAGCAGAAGCTCTTCCTGCTCGTCTCCTCGCTCGCGGTCCTCGCCTCCCTCGCCCTCGTGGCGGTCATGGGGATCAACTTCGGCGTGGACTTCCGCGGCGGCTCCGAGATCGTCCTCCGCTTTGACAAGCCTGTCGCCGTGGATGAGGTCCGCGCCTCCATCAACGCCATGGGCTTCGAGAGCCCCGACGTCCAGTCCTTCGGCGCCGCCGACGAGAACCGCTTCCTCGTCCGCGTCAGCCGCGCCTCGGTCCTCAACCCCGAGAACGCCAAGACCCTCCAGGACACCCTCGCACGGGAGGTCGCCCCCATCGAGCGCTTCTCCTGGAGCGAAGAGGGCGGCGACGTCGTCTACATCAAGTTCACCACCCCCCTCCGCGACCCCAACAAGAGCGACGACGACACCGACCTCGCCAAGATCAAGGCCAGCGCCTCCTCCCTCAAGCTCGCCACCTTCGAGGTCTCCCGGCGCGGCTCCGAGAGCGCCCCCGAGTACGAGCTCGTCGCCCAGGAGGTCCAGAGCACCCTCGCCGCCAAGCTCTCCGAGTCCTTCAAGGACGCCTTCAACAAAGAGAGCGGCGTCGAGCGCGTCGAGACCGTCGGCCCCCGCGTCGGGAAGCAGCTCCGCGAGGACGGCATCGTCTCCGTCCTCCTCTCCCTGCTCTTCATCCTCATCTACATCGCCTTCCGCTTCGACCTCCGCTACGCCCCCGGCGCCGTCATCGCCCTCTTCCACGACATCATCATCACCCTCGGCGTCTTCGCCGCCCTCCAGATCGAGTTCACCCTCCCCATCATCGCCGCCCTCCTCGCCATCATCGGCTACTCGTTGAACGACACCATCGTTATATTTGATAGAATTCGAGAGAATTTTACTCAAATGGCGAACGAAAAAGTAGAGACTGTCGTCAACACCTCCATCAACGAGTCCCTCAGCCGCACCCTCCTCACCTCGCTCACCACCCTCATCGCCGTCGCAGCCCTCTACATCTTCGGCGGCGGGCTCGTCCGCTCCTTCGCCCTCGCCCTCATCGTCGGCATCATCGTCGGCACCTACTCCTCCTCCTTCGTCGCCTCGCCTATCATGATCGCCATGCACAAGTGGCTGGAGAAGCGGCGCCTGGAGCGCGAGAAGAACCAGCCCCCTCCCCCCGCAGAGCCCCAGCACCCCGAGCCCTCGCCTGAGGACTTCGCCTCCTGAGCCCGCCGCACCCCGGCGCGCCCTGAGGTCTGCTGGAATGCGCCCCGCGCCGCGGGGCGTTCCTCCTCTGGCGCAACCCCGCGACGCGCGGCGCCTCACCTCGACCTCCCGGACCCCCATGCCTCCCTCCCCACCCCGACAGTGGCGCGACCCCAACCCCGACCCCCAGGCCGTCGAGGTCCTCTGCCGCGCCCTGGGCGTCCACCGCGTCACCGCCGAGATCCTCGTCGCGCGCAACCTCCGCGACCCCGACGAAGCCGAGATGTTCCTCTACCCGGACTTCGATCTCATGGAGAACCCCATGAAGATGGCCGGGATGAAGCGCGCGGTCCACCGCACCCTCCTCGCGCTCCGCGACGGAGACCCCATCCGCGTCTTCGGAGACTACGACGTGGACGGCGTCACCGCCGCGAGCTGCGTCTACCTCTTCCTCCAACGCCTCGGCGTCCGCGTTGACTACCGCATCCCCCTCCGCGACGCCGAAGGCTACGGCCTCACCGTCCACACCGTCGAGCTGGCCGCCTCCGAAGGCGTCAAGCTCCTCATCACCACCGACTGCGGCATCTCCAACGTCGCAGAGATCGAGCGCGCCAACGCCCTCGGCCTCGACGTCATCGTCATCGATCACCACGCCCTCCCCCCCGAGCTGCCCCCCGCGCGCGCCATCCTCAACCCCCTCCAGCCCGAGTGCGAGTACCCCTTCAAGCGCTTCGCCGCTGTCGGCCTCGCCTTCATGTTCGTCTACGCCGTCACCATGGCCCTGGAGCGCTACGGCGCCCTCCCCGAAGGACACCCCGACCTGCGCGAATACCTCGATCTGGTCGCCCTCGGCACCGTCGCAGACGTCATGCCCCTCCTCGGAGAGAACCGCATCCTCGTCCGCAAGGGCCTGGAGGTCCTCCGCAGGCGGCGACGCCCCGGCATCAACGCCCTCCTGGAGCGCGCCCAGGTCGATGGACAGCCCATCAACGCCCGCACCATCGGCTACCGACTCGCCCCCCTCATCAACGCCGCAGGGCGCATGGGCGACGCCTCGCGCTGCGTCCGCCTCCTCACCACCGAGGCCTACGGAGAGGCCGACCGCCTCTCCCGCGAGCTGGAGCAGGACAACCTCAGACGCCAGGCCCAGGAGCGCGCCATCCTCGAAGAGGCCGTCACCATGGCCGAGCAGCAGATCGAGGCCGGCCACAGCATCCTCTTCCTCCACGCGCCCCACTGGCACCCCGGCGTCCTCGGCATCATCGCCAGCCGCATCAAGGAGCGCTTCCACCGACCCGCCGCGCTCCTCTCCATCAACCCCAACACCGGCGTCGCCCGCGTCTCCATACGCTCCATCGAGGGCATCGATCTCATCCAGGCCCTCCAGACCGTCGAGCCCCTCCTCCTCTCCTTCGGCGGACACGTCGCCGCCGCCGGCATGACCTTCGACGTCGCCAACCTCCAGCGCGTCCAGGAGGGCCTCAACCTGGCCATCCTCACCCAGGTCGGCCAGCTGCCCTCGCCCTCCCTCCCCATCGACGCCGACTGCTCCCTCGAAGACCTCAGCGGCCCCCTCCCCCAGGAGCTGCTCCGCCTCGCCCCCTTCGGCGCCGGCAACCCCGAGCCCGTCCTGCGCCTCCGCAACGTCCGCGCCTTCAAGTCCCGCGTCGTCCACAGCCGCCACCTCCGCACGCGCATCCGCGACGGCGAGAGCTACCACGACGCCATCGGCTTCACCCTCGCGCCGCTCCTCCCCCTCCTCAACTACCCCGTCGATATCGCCTTCACCCCGCGCATCACCCAGCACCGCGGACGCACCCGCGTCGAGCTGCTCATGCGCGACATCCAACCCCACGGCGAGATCCCCGAGGAGCTCCTCCACCTGACCGCGGCGACCCCCCTCGCCGCCGGGCTTGAAGACGAAGACGACGAGGCCGCCGCCTCGCAGGATGACGACACCTGAGCGGAGCCCCCATGGCACGTCGCCGCACACGCCGGCCTCTCCCCCCGCGGCGAGGCCCCAACGCCAGCGCCCAGATCGCCTCTATCGTCTTCCTCGCGCTCATCCTCTTCTTCATCCTCCGCTTCAAGGAGAGCCTCGCCTTGAGCCTCTCCGGCTTCATGGACGCCTTCTCACCCGATCTGGAAGCCGCCTCCGCTCCCCCGTCACTCGACATCCCGACGCTTCCCGAGCACAATAGACCGCCGGAGCACGCGCCGGAGCACGCGCCGCCCCACCCCACCCCACCCGAGGAGCGACCATGAGCCAGGACCACCAGGACGACGAGCCCCACGACCTCCCCCACGAGGACGACCCCGCCCAGGAGCGCGCCTCCAGCGATGACGCACGCCAGGAGGAGGTCCGACGCGTCCTCTCCAAGCTCGTCGGCGGCCTCCAGGGCGAGGCCGGCAAGGTCCTCCGCGCCGTCCTCGAGCGCAACCCCGTCTCCACCGACTCCGTGGAGCACCTCCTCGACGTCCTCTTCCGCGTCCTCAACCGCCGCGAGTTCCTTGAGCGCCTCCTCCGCTCCGAGTTCATGCGCAACATGCGCGACATGCAGTCCGAGTTCACCGAGGCCGTCGGCATCGCCAGCCAGGCCGACGTCCAGGCCCTCCGCCAGCAGCTCACCGAGGTCCTCACACGCCTCGACAAGCTCCAGAAGACCCTGGATGAGATCGTCGTGGAGGTCGAGGAGCGCTGAGGCCGGGTGTGAATTCTTGCCTCCACGCCCCCCCCGGCCTAACCTCTCCCGAGCGCGGCGCCGCCCCACCGCACGCCTGTGAACCGCACCAGGATGACCCACGCGATGTCTGACACCTTCAGGTTGACCTTCTATGGCACCCGCGGCTCGCGCACGGTCCCCGGCGCACAGGCTGGACGCTGGGGCGGACACACCACCTGCCTCGGCATCCGCGCGGGCTCGCGCGAGCTCATCTTCGACGCCGGCAGCGGCATCGTCCCCCTCGGAGAGTCGCTCGTCCGACAGCACATGAGCGCCGCACCCCAGGAGGTGCTCCGCGCCTACCTCTTCCAGACCCACACCCACCTCGATCACCTCTGCGGGCTTCCCTACTTCATCCCCCTCTACCTCCCCCTCACCACCCTCTGGATGCTCGGCCCCCGCACCGCCCACCTCTCCTTCCAGGAGACCATCGAGCGCCTCCTCCACCCCCCCTTCCACCCCGTCCCCCTCTTCGAGATGCCCAGCCTCATCCGCTGGGGCGAGATCGCGGAGCCCACCTCGGCCCTCTTCGTCCGCGGACAGCACGACCCCCTCCTCCTCAACCTCAAGCACCCCGACCAGCGCGCCCTCGCGCCGCCCCCCGAAGAGATCGAGGTCGCCGTGCACACCCTCCACGGCTACAACCACCCCAAGTGCGGCGTCACCATCTACCGCGTCGAGCACGCCGGACGCGCCGTCGTCTTCGCCACCGACGTCGAAGGCTACGTCCACGGCGATCAGCGCCTCATCCGCTTCGCGCGCGGCGCCGACGTCCTCATCCACGACGCCATGTACACCGCCGACCGCTACGCCAACCCCAACACACCCACCCAGGGCTGGGGACACTCCACCGTCGAGATCGCCGCCGAGGTCGCCCGCGCCGCAGACGTCGGACACCTCTACCTCGTCCACCACGACCCCGGCCACGACGACGCACGCCTCGCCCAGATGGAGACCCTCGGCCAGAGCCTCTTCCCACGCACCACCTCCGCCTTCGATGGCCTCTCCATCGATCTCCTCGACACCCCCCGACGCTGAACCCACACCACGCCCATGCAGATCCAGCCCGTCACCTTCGCACCCCACATCGAACAATTCTCCGACCGACACCTCCAGGCCATCAAGGACCAGGGCGACGCCCTCGACCTCCAGGCCCCCTACCACGTCGAGATCGGCTCCAACCGCGGACGCTTCCTCCGCGGCATCGCACGCGTCTTCCCCCACCGCAGCATCATCGGCCTGGAGATCCGCCCCAAGTGGGCCAGGCTCGCCGCAGCGGACCTCCGCAAGGACGGCGTCACCCACGCCGCCTCCCTCTACGGAGACGCCAACCTCGCCTTGCCCCTCCTCTTCCCCGACGCCTCCCTCGAACGCGTCTACATCCTCTTCCCCGACCCCTGGTGGAAGAAGCGACACGCCCGACGACGCATCATCTCACCCCACGTCCTCCAGCTCCTCGCCGCCAAGCTCCAGCCCGGCGGACTCCTCATCATCAAGACCGACGTCGAGCCCTACTACCACTTCGCCGCCGGACTCTTCGACGACACCTGCCCCCAGTTCCGACGCCTCGACCCCCAGGACCCCGCCTGGCCCCAGGATGAGCCCGCCTGGCCCCTCACCACCCGCGAGGTCCGCATCGTCGAGAAGGGACTCCCCGTCTTCAAGCTCTACGCCGTCCGCACCGACGTCCCCGCCAGCCCCGACGCCATCCGCGAAGCCGCCCTGGAGCGCTTCCCCAAGCCCGACGTCACCCTCGACAACCCCCGCGCCAACGCGCCCGCCCGCCGCGAAGACGACGCCCTCCACGACGACGACGACCCCAGCGACGATCAGGATTGAGCCGCGCCAGGCCGGCCTTCTTGCCCCGGGCTCATCACACCCTATACTTCAGAGCGGCGAGCTACGGCTCCTCTCCCCTCTGCCCACCCGACGCCCCAAGCGCCGCTCTGCCGCGAGTAAGCCCATGCAGCCTCAGCGCCAGGAGATGATCGCCAGGATGCAGGACATCCTGGGTGACCGCTTCGTCGTCCTCCACGCCCTCAACTACCGCCTCGAAGAAGACTTCGAGACCGGCACCGCCGAGATCACCTGCACCCTCCTCAACAAGACCACCAACAACGACCTCCGCACCGTCCAGGGACGCGGCGCCGGGCTCGTCGATGCCCTCTTCCTCGCCCTCCGCAACGACCTCGCCAAAAGCTTCCCCTCCCTGGAGTCCATCCGCTTCCACGACTTCTCCATCCGCGCCCTCATGGGCTCCCGCACCGACAAGACCGGCTCCGACGCCGAGGCCCAGGTCACCCTCACCGTCCTCTCCAGCGAGGACGTCGAGTTCGCCTTCACCGCCACCTCCCGCTCCATCGCCCGCGCCTCCGTGGATGCTACCCTCCAGGCGGTCGGATACTTCGTCAACTCCGAGAAGGCGTTCATCGAAATATATAATATTTTGCAGCATTATCGAAAAGAAAACCGATCAGATCTCGTCACAAAATACCAGCTCCTCCTCGGGCAGATGGTCCAGAACACCTCCTACACCGAGGTCATACAGCAGATCCGCAACAACGAGTGGCCCCGCTGACCCGCCCTGTGCTATCCTTCACCCCGGACACGCCGAGCGCTGACGCGCTCTGACCCCGCCCGAGGTGGCATGAAGCAGCGCCCCGGACAGCCCGAGGCGGAGGTCCTCCGCCTTCGAGACGCCCTCCAGCACCCGGGCCTGCGCTCCGGAGAGAGCGCCGATCTGCGCCTCCAGCTCGCCCGGCTCTACATCCAGCAGGAGCAGCCGCGCGCGGCCATCGCCGCCCTCGTCGAAGTCCTCAAGATCGACGCCCACCGCCCCGACGCCCTCCTCCTCCTCGTCGAGGCCCTCATCGCCTGCGAGGAGCTGGACCGCGCCCGCTCCATCCTCGCCCGAGCCCGCCAGAGCGGCGCCGACTCCGCCCGCGTCCGCGCCTTTGAAGACCAGCTCCTCCAGATCGAGCTGCTGGAGTCCCAGTCCACCATCCCGCTCCCCGAGCGACCCCTCCTCCCGCAGCCCGCCTCCTTCACCCGCGAGCTGGAAGACCTCCGCCTCCTCCAACCCCACGCCGTCACCCCACCCCCGCCCCCCTCCAGGCCCCTCTTCGCCCGAGACGCCCCAAGACGCCAGACCCCGCGCGGCTGGAGCATCGGAGACGCCGGACACGGGCGCATCATCACCTCCGCTCCCGCGCCCCACATGGAGGAGGAGGACACCCTCACCGGCTCCTTCCCCGAGGTCCCCGAAGAGTTCCTGGAGCGCGCCTCCGCCCACCTCAAGGCCTACGCCGCGCCGCCTCCCCTCCCCCGCCCCGTCGCGCCGCCCAAACCCCGCCCCGCACCCTTCGTCGAGCTGCCGCCCACCGTCGAGGACGACCTCCCTACCCTCCGCGGCCAGGACAACCCCGTCCTCGAAGACGACCCGCCGACCCTCCGCAACCCGCCTCCACCGCCGGCCCTCCCCCGACGCCCCAGCCCCAGCTTCCCTGGCGTCGCGCCTCCCTCGCCTCCTGCGGCCCCCCTCGCCCTCCCCGATCCCGACCTCATCGCAGGCTGGGAGGAGCACCTCGCCACCGAGATCAGCCAGGTCGGCCCTCCCCCAGCTCCCCCCGCCCCGCTCCCGCCGCCCGCCCCGCCTGAGCCCCTTGAGCCCCCCCGCGAGCTCACCGCCCTCCGGCACGCGCGCCACGCCGCGCGGCGCAACCCCACACCGGACCCTGCCCCTCCACCTCAGCCCCCTCCACCTCAGCCGCCCCCCCAGCCGCTGCGCGCGACGCCTCCCCAGGACGCCGCGCCGCCCCGCGTCGCCACCGCCTGAGCTGGCCCCGCTGCCAGCCCCCCTCCCCCCGCCCACCGCCCCGCCTACCGCCCCGCCCACCGCGCCGCCCGCCACCCCGCGACGCCCGCCGCATCGCGCGCCCCAGCGTCCTCGCCCACCCCAGCCTGCTCCCCACCTCGCGGCGCCCTCCGCCTCGCCGCCGCGGCG
>CAUJGC010000168.1 GCA_963169075.1 Myxococcota bacterium | reverse complement strand
GGGGCGCCGTCGAAGAGGGGCGGTCCCTGGAAGGGGTCGTCCTGGGGCTGTCTGGCGTGCGCCCAGGCGGCGTGGAGGCGCATGAAGGCGAGCCAGGTCCTGGCGGCGGGGTCGGCGGGCGCCCCGGCGAGGTCGCGGGTGAGCTGATTGACGTCATCGGCCCAGGCGGGGACCTCCTCGCGGAGCTGCCAGACGCGGAGGGCGCTGGTGGCGGCGATGGGGTGGGTGGGGTGGTGTCGGAGGAGGCGGAGGTGGTCCTGGTAGCCGAGGGTGAGGCGTCCCTGGTGGAGGTGCAGCTCGGCGCGGAGGGCGAGGGTGTCGGGGGTGAGGTCGTCGCCCTGGGCGTCGGCTTGGACGGAGAGGAGGTCTTCGGCGCGGGCCTCGTCGCCCTGGAGGAGCCAGGCGCGCCAGGGTGCGTCGGCGGGGTCCTGGGGTGCGTCGGCGCGGAGGTCGGGGCCGAAGGCGGGGGGGCCGACGGGGGCCTCGTCGCGGCGCTGGGCGCCGGTGCATGCGGCGAGGAGGAGCGCAAAGGCGAGGAGGGGCGCGAGGTGGAGGGAGGAGCGCATGGGGGTTCCGTCGCGGTGAGGGGGTAGGGGTTGAGCTGCGCTTGGGTGTTTTGTTATGTATTTATATACTATTTATTCTGTTTTTTGAAGACGAGGGGCGTCTCCAGGGCCTCGTCGATCTGGGCGAGCCAGCGTCGGAAGGCGGGGTACTTGTCGGGGGTGACGCGCCAGGCGTCGATGCGGAGGGTCCAGGCGAAGGTGGCGCCGTCGGGGGTGGGCTGGAGCTGGGCGGCGAAGGCGCCGAACTCGGCGTCGAGCTGGACGGGGGGGCGCGGGCTGGTGAGGGCGAAGCCCTGGGGGAGCTTGAAGTGGACGGTGTCCTGGAGGGTGAAGGGGTGTCCGATCTCGAGGATCGTGGTGCGCTCGGGGCGTGAGGCGAGGCGCTCGACGAAGCGCGCGGGGCGGAGGGCGGGGAGGAGGCGCAGCTCGTCGGGGGCGTCGCTGAGGGTGAGGCGCGCGCCTTCGAAGGCCCAGCGGGCCTGGACGGGCTCTTCGAGGCGGGCGAGGTCGCTGAGGTCGAAGCGGGTGAGGCGTGCGCCAGCGAAGTGCTCGTGGATGGCGCGTGTGTAGAGCTCGCTGCGCGTCTCGGGGGTCTGGTAGCGCTCGCGCCAGGCGCCCGCGAAGGAGCCCGAGAGGGTGGCCTCGCCTTGGACGCGCTGGGGTGAGGCGGTGAGGTCGGCGTGGAGGGTGGTGGTGGTGAGGTTGGTGCTTGCGGGTCGGACAGGGGTGCGTCGGGCGATGGTGCCGCCGCCGTCCTGGACGATGATGACCTGGGCGTCCTGGTCGCCCCAGGGCAGCTCGCGGGTGCCTGAGAACTCGGCGGTGCCGTCGATGAAGAGGTCGAACTCGGGGACGTAGGCGATGGCGTGGTCGAAGATCTGGAGGCTGGCGGGCTGGGGGTCGATGGCGCCGTTGCGTCGTGTGCGGATGAGGACGATGTTGGCGGGGATGCCGGCCTCTTCGAGCATGACCTTGATGAGGGAGGCTTTGTCCTTGCAGTCTCCGAAGCGTCGTCGGAAGCAGAGGGTGGTGCGGTAGGGTTTGAAGCCGTGGATGCCGAACTCGAGGCCGACGTAGCGGGTGTTCTGGACGATCCAGTTGGCGATGGCGCTGACGATCTGGCGTCGGTCGGAGAGGCCCTGGGTGACGTTTTTGACGACCTCCTTCATCTCGGCGTCCATGACGAGCTGGTCTTTGATGAGGTTCCAGTACCAGCGTCCGAGGGCCTCGACGCTGGTGAAGGAGGAGATGTGGAGGTAGTCGGCCAGCTCGGAGACGCCGGGCGCGCCGGGTTCGTCGGGGACGGGGGGTGCGTTGTGGACGGTCCAGGTGCGCTCGACGGCGGGTGCGCCGTCGAGGGCGATGGTCTGTGAGGTGTGCTGTGCCTGGGGTTCGCGGATGGCGAGGTCGCGCTGGTCGGGGGTGATGAGGACGTAGCGCCCGAGGAGGCGCGGCCAGGCGCTCTGGGCGAACCAGAGGTCCCCGAAGTAGTCCCCGAAGATGTTGGTGGAGGCGGTCTGGTCGATGGAGTAGAGGATCTCGACCTGGTCGCCGGGGGCGACGTTGGGGAGGAGGACGACGACGCCGCGGACGTCGTAGTGGAGGTTGTACTGGGGCTCGGAGACGGACTGCTCGACGGTCTGGTAGGTCTCGGAGGTGGCGCCGTCGGGCTTGGTGACGCGGACCTTGTGGAGGGTGGGGTTCTCGGAGCCGGGTGTGTAGGTGAAGGTGAAGTAGCGTAGTTTTTCGGCGCCGGAGGTGTTGAGGACGCGCCAGGCGCGCTGGTGGAAGGTGGAGGTGAGGCCGTTGGGGAAGACGCGGGTGACGGTTTGATCAAGGAGTTCGATCAGATCTTCACCGGAATACTTCTTGAGATCTTCAGCTGAGGGTGTGGGGAGGGGGAGGGCGTAGCGGTCCTGGAGGCGCTCGGTGTTGGGGGTGAGGTGCTGGACGTAGGCCTTGAGGTCGGCGTTCTGGGGTTGCAGCTCCAGGGAGCGCTGGAGGGCCTGGAGCCCTTCGTCGCGGTCGTCGGTCTCGAGGAGGAAGATGCCGAGGCGCGACCAGTAGCCGGCGTCTCCGGGGACGAGGGCGACGAGCTGTCGGAGTGCGGCCTCGGCGCGGGGGAGGTCCCCGGCGGCGCGCTCGACGTCAGCGACGAGGCCGTAGAAGCCGGTGATGTCGGGTCGCAAGGCGAGGGCGCGCTGGACGATCTGGCGTGCGGCGTCGGTCTCTCCGTCGCGGAGGAGGAGCGCGGCGTAGGGTCCGTAGAGGGCGAAGTTGTCGGCGTCGAGGGTGAGGCGCCTGGCGTAGAGGTCGCGCTCGTGGTTGAGGAGGGGCAGCTCGGCGCTGATCTGGAGTGCGGCGGCGAGGACGGCGGGGTGGTCAGGGTGTTGCTTGGCGAGGTCGAGGGCGAGGCGGAGGGCTTCGAGGTTGCGCTCCTCTTCGGTGAGGAGCTGGATGTGGAGGAGGCGCGGGGCGATGAAGGCGGGGTGGTCCTGCTGGAGCTGGTGGAGGATGTCGAGGATCTCGGCGCGGTGTGCGTCTCCGGCGCCTTCGCGCGCGATCTGGGCGCGGAGGAGGTGGACGAGGGGGTCCTGGGGTGCGAGGCGGAGGGCGCGGTCGATGGCGTCCTGGCGTCGCCAGTGCTCGGTGTCGTGTTGGGCGGCGATGCGGAGGACGTGGGGTGTCTCGGCGGTGGCGCGGGCCTCGCGGAGCAGCTCGACGGCGGGCTCCGCGATGTCGTCGGGGCGGTAGACGCGGGCGAGGAGGGCGGCGCGGGCGAGGGCGAGGGCGCGGGGCTCGGGCTTTCTGGGGTCGAGGCTCCGGGCGGCCTGGGTGAAGTCTTTGAGGGGCGTGGCGACGTCGAAGGTGACGGGGGCGGCGTCGGCGGCCGGGGTGGGGAGGAGTTCGGGGCGCGCGGCGAGCCCCTTGATCGGCAGCCCGGCGGGGTCTGTGACCCGGAGGTTGAAGCGTGACTCGCCGGCTTCGTTGGCGAGCTTGACGAGGAGGGTGTGCCGTCCTCGCTTGAGCTCGACGCCCCACGCGTCGCGGTCGAGGAGGCCGCCGGGGTCTTCGCTGACGGCGGCCAGCTCGCGTCCATCGACGAGGAGGCGGTAGGGCGTGGAGGCGGTGGCGTGGAGGACGACGCGGGCGTCTCTGGGGAGGTCGAGGGTGGTGGCGAGGAGGACGGCGGCGTTCTCGGTGGGGCGGATGAGGGCTTCGGCGTCGATGTCTCCGAGGTGGTGTCGGTCCTGGAGGGGGGTCCAGCGGGCGGGTCCGACGCGGGTGTCGGCGGTGGCCTGGGGGTCGAAGGCGGCCTCGGGGGGGAGATCGACGCCGAAGGCGCTCATGCCCTCGTTGGGGAAGGGGCCGAGGAGGTGCCAGGTGAGGATGAAGCCGCGCTGCTGGAGGATGGCGTTGGCCTGGGCGCGGTCGCCGTGGTCGAGGGCGAAGCGCGCGCGCTCGCGGTCGATGAGGGCGGCGGCGTGGGGGTGGAGGCGGGCTCTGGCGGCGTCGTTGAGGAGGCGGAGGGCGTCGCGGTCAGCGAGGGCGGGGATGTGCTGCACCAGCTCGGCGGCGGCGCCGAGGCCGAGGAGGGAGCCTCGGGAGGCGACGAGCTCCCGGGTGAGGCGCTCGGCTTCGAGGGTGTCGGGGTCTCGGGCCTTGTCCTGTGCGCTGGCGTGCGCTGCGGCGGTGAACGCGGCGCAGGCGAGGAGGGCGGCGGTCCAGCGAGGTGGGGGTGAGAGGCGCATGCGGGCATCCGGCGGGGGGTTGGGGTGTGGGGGAGCGCGTAGCGCGCCTCCGCGTTGCGGGCGGAGGGTAACACCGCGCGCTTCCCTGGACAATCCTGGTCGGAGAAGGTTCCGGCTTGTCGCGGGGCGGGCGTTGGGTTACAAGTGTGTTGAAAAGGTACGCTGGAGGTGTGCCTTCTCTCTCCCCAGACAGCTCTGCCCCGGAGGTCTTGCGTGCGCCCGGCGCTCAGCGCGATCGCTGCCTTTGTGGTGTCTTCGGTGATCTTCCTCTTCTTGAACGTGGTGACGCACCACCATGAAGGGTCTCCGTGGGCGACCGTGGCGGTGTATCTTGGGGCGGTGATCGCAGGCGCGGCGTCGGCGTTGATGGTGGTGGCGATCTCGCGGCTCCGCGAGGAGGAGCGCCCGCTGCCGCCGCACGCGCTCCTGGGCGCGCTGCGTCGGCAGCTGCACGACGCGCGGGCGGGCGCGGTGGAGGTGGACGCCTCGCTGGAGGTGCGTCGCTGCGACAGCCGGGCGCGTCGTCTGCTGGAGCTGGGGACGCGCTGGTCTGTGGGGACGGCGCTGCGCGTGGACGATGAGGACCCGGCGAGGTCGGCGCTGGCGCAGGTGGCGACGCGGGCGCTGGCGGAGGGGCACGCGGCGGCGTCGCTGGCGCGTCGCGGCGGGGCGCTGAGCGTGTTCGCGGTGCGTATGGAGGGGAGCGAGGAGGCGGTGGTGATCCTCCTGGCGCGGGCCGAGGAGCCCGCGGCGGCGGCGGCGGCGGTCGAGGCGCCTTCGCCGCAGGCGCGGGAGACGCCGATCTCGCTGACCTCGGCGCGGGCGCAGACGAGCAGCCCGCCGCTGGCGCTGGGCTCGGAGGCGGTCGCGAACGTGAGCCACGAGCTGCGGACGCCGCTGGTGTCGATCCGGGGCTACGCGGAGCTGCTGGCGCGCGGGGGGCTGGGGGAGCTGAGCCCGCGCCAGCAGCGGGCGGTGGAGACGGTGCTGCGGAACCTGGATCGGCTCTTGAGCATGGTGGAGAGCCTGCTGGATCTGAGCCGGCTCTCCAGCGGCGCGCGGGACCCGCTGAAGCTGGAGCGCTTCGACCTGGTGGCGCTGGCGCGGGACGTCGTGGAGATGCTCCAGCCTCGCTCCGACGAAGCCGGGGTCACGCTGAAGCTGCGGCGCGGCGGAGCGGGTGATGCCGAGCAGATCTCGCCGCTGCTGGTGAGCGCAGATCGCATCAAATTGCATCAGGTTTTGACCAATCTTCTGGGTAATGCGCTGAAATTCACCGACCCCGGCGGTCGGGTGCGCGTGTATGTGCGGGAGGCGAGCGGGGAGGAGATGCTGCGGCTGGAGGACCAGCTGAGCCGTGCGCGGGCGGATCAGCTGCGGTTGAGCGGGGAGTGGCCGACGATCCGGAAGCGCGGGAGCTGGGTGCTGCTGCGGGTCATGGACACCGGGTGCGGCATCCCCGAGGAGGCGCTGGGGCGCATCTTCGACCGCTTCTACACCGACGACGGGTCCCGGGCGGAGCGCGCGGGGACCGGGCTGGGGCTGGCGATCACGGATCAGATCGTGCGCCTGCACGACGGGGTGATCGAGGTGGCGAGCGAGGTGGGCGCGGGGACGCTCTTCTCGGTGTGGCTGCCGGTGGGCGCGGCGGCGGAGGCGCCGGTGGCGGAGGCGGAGCTGACGCCGCCGCCCAACGTCATGGCGCTGCCGACGCGGGCGGCGCGCCGCGGCCAGATCCTGCTGGTGGACGACGAGCCGGACGTGGCGGAGTTTGGTCGCTTCCTGCTGGAGCAGGAGGGGTACGCGGTGCGGCTGGCGTCGAGCGCGGCGCAGCTCTGGTCCGCGCTGGAGTCGGGGCCGGCCCCCGAGGTGCTGCTGCTGGACTACACGCTGCCGGACGCGGTGGGTCAGGAGCTGATCGCGCAGCTGCTGGCGGCGCCCGGTGGGTCGGGTCGGGTGATCGGGGTGGTGTCGGCGCGGACGGATGACGCGACGCGTCAAGCCTGCCTGGAGGCCGGCGCGTGGGGCTACCTGCACAAGCCCTACGGCATCGACGATCTGCTCCTCTTTGTGTCGAGCGCGCTGGAGGAGGCGCGGCAGAGCGGCGGGGCGTCGGGCCGCGTCGCGGAGCGGTGAGCGCAGGCCGGGCGGCAGCGCGCGGCGCTGCGCTGGGGATCGCGGCGCTCCCGCTGCTGACGGTGGCCGAGCTGGCCTTGATCCACCGCCGTGGCGGCTCCCCGGGCGACTTGTGGGAGGTGGCGCTGGTGGCGGCGCTCCTGCTCGGGCTCCTCTGGCCGCTGGGTTCGCTGCTCGGGGCCGGGCTGGGGGTCGCGGCGCAGCGCCTGGCGCCGCGGGTGCGCCAGAGCTTGTTGCCGCTGGCGGCGCTGGCGCTCCTGGGGGGGCTGGGGGTGGCGGTGCTCTGGCCGGCGGCGCTGGAGGCGCCGCCGCTGCGGGTCGGGCTCCTGCTGGCGGGGTGGGGGGTGGCGTGGGTGGGGCTCTCGGCGCTGGGGGCGCTGCGGGGGCCCTGGGGGCAGCGGTGGCTCCTGGGTGTGGGCGGGGCGCTGGCGCTCTGGTCGTGGGTCTTCCTGGCGGCGCGGCTGCCGGGGTGGTCGCTGGCGCGCGGGGCGCTGGTGCAGCACGCGACGCTGGCGGCGCCGCTGCTGCGGGGGCTCCAGCAGCTTGAGGATCGCGACGGCGACGGGTGGAGCGCCTGGTTCGGTGGCGGCGACTGCGCCCCTGAGGACCCCCGGCGCTCGCCGGGGGCGTCGGAGGTCGCGGCCAACGGCGTCGATGAGGACTGTGACGGCGCCGATCTCCCCCTGACGCCGGTGGTCGAGCTGGCGTCGGCGCAGCTGCGCCGCGCGCTCCCTCGCCTCGATCGGCTGGCGTGGGCTGCGGCGCCAGCGGCTCCGGAGGCGCCGCCCGCCGCGCCGCCGGTCCGTCCGAGCCTCCTCTTGATCACGCTGGACACGGTGCGCCCCGACGTGGTGGGCGCGCTGGGCGCGTCGCCGTCGATGACGCCGCGCCTGGACGCGCTGGCGTCCAGGGGGATGGTCTTTGAGCGGGTCTGGGCGCAGGGGCCGCTGACCAAGGCGTCCGTCGCGAGCCTCTTGAGCGGGCGCTACTTCTCGGAGGTCGACCGCTCGACCGATCCCTGGGTGAAGCTCTACCCGGAGAACGTCCTGCTGGCGGAGCGGCTCAGCGAGGCGGGCTACCGGACGGTGGGGGTGACCTCCCACCCCTACCTGGCGTCCCACAACGGCTACGGTCAGGGCTTCGAGGTGCTGCACAACGTGGCCCGCGAGGGTCGGGAGCGTGACTGGCAGGCCGACCGGGTGAGCGCGCGCGCGGTGGAGGAGGCGCAGCGGCTCGGGGCGGACCCCGCGCCCTTCTTCCTCTGGGTCCACCTCCTGGACCCGCATCACCCCTACGTGCCCCACCCGAAGCTGCGGAGGCAGGCCGGGTTTCCGCTGCCCGGGGCGCTGGAGCACGACGCGGGTCGCTGGGAGCGGTACCAGGCGGAGGTGTTCTGGACCGATCTCCACCTGGGCGCGGTGCTGGAGGCGGCGGCGTCCCTCCAGGACGCGCGCCCGCTCGTGATCGCGGTCCACGCGGATCACGGCGAGGGTTTTGGCGAGCACGGGTATGAATATCATGGTCAGGCGCTCTTTGAGGACCAGCTCCGGGTGCCGCTGGTGATCGCCGGGTCGGGCGTGGAGGCGGGGCGGTGCGCGACCCCGGTGGGGCTGCTGGAGCTGCACGCGACGCTGCTGGAGGCGGCGGGGATCACGGTGGAGGCGCGCCGGGGTGTAGGCGCGGCGCAGAGCCTCTGGCCGGCGCTGCGCGGCGAGGCGTTGGAGGAGGGGCCGGTGTTTGCGGAGATGGTGCCTGACGGGACGCACAGCGACCAGAAGGCGGCGGTGGTGTGGCCGTGGAAGGTGATCCACTCGCGGACGCACCAGACCTGGCAGCTCTACAACCTTCAGGATGATCCGGGGGAGACGTCGGATCGTTACCGGGCGGAGCCGGAGGTGGCGGCGCGGCTGCGGCGTGTCCTGGAGGCGTTCATGCAGGAGGGGCTCTCGGAGGTGGCGCCGCGGTGAAGATAATCTACCCGTCGGGGTGGGCGCTGCGTAGAGGAGAGCGGTGGAGGTGTCGCGCGGCGTGCGTCGGCCCCGGCGCTTCGGGGCTGGGGGAGCCGGGGCGTTTGACAGCCGGAGCGGCATTTTCTAAGGTACAGGCGTTATCGCGCCGCCACAGAGCGGCGTTGGTCGATGTCGCCTCATAAGGAAGACCGCGGCTCGGGAGTGCAACCCATGGCGAGACAGAAGATGGACATAACGTGGCGGGTGCTGGGGGTGGCGATGCTGGCTGCGCTCCTGGCGATGGGCGTGAGCGCCTGCGATGACAGCGGTGAGGACGGCGACGGGGGATTTGGTGAGGTCACCAAGATCGAGATCGCGGTCAACACGAACACGTTGAGCTTCAGCTCGGCGCGGGTGGGCGAGACGACGAGCGAGATCTTCTTCATCCAGAACGTGTCGCAGGATGGCGGCACGCTGGTGATCAGCAGCATCACGCTGGAGGCGAGCAGCGAGTTTCAGATCGCGTGCTCGAAGGGTGTAGGCGAGGTGCGGCTCCAGCCGGGGGAGACGGCGGAGTGCGAGGTGTCGCTGACGCCTTCGGGCCGCGAGGAGCTGGCGGGGCGTGTGGTGATCGCGTCGAACGCGCGTGACACGCCGACGGTGAGCGTGACGCTGACGACGCTGGGGTTGAGCCAGGACATCGAGGCGGATCCGTCGAAGCTGGTCTTCGCGGCGCGTGAGGGTCAGAGCAGCCGCAAGCTGGTGACGATCCGCAACGTGGGGACGTTCCCGCTGGAGGTCTACGGCTACGAGGTGACGGGTCAGGCGGACGTCTTCACGGCGGAGGTCGGCGAGGAGTACGGCGAGTTTACGGAGGACGAGCCGCTGATCCTGAACCCGCACAACGACAACATCAACGAAGGCGACGAGGGCTTCGAGAACAACGAGCTGCGGGTCTTCGTGGACTATACGCCGGAGACGACGGGCAGCGACACGGCGGACCTGCTGATCTACAGCAACGATCCCGACACGAGCGTGCTGACGGTGGAGCTGACGGCGTCGAGCAACGCGCCGTGCATCCTGGTGCTGGACGGGACGCGGGTGGACTTTGGCGCGAGCCGCATCGGGGATCTGCACGAGCGGACGATCACGGTGCAGAACTGCGGCAACGACACGCTGGAGATCTCGCAGGTGGAGCCTGGGAGCAACGTGGGGCTGGTGACGGACGCGACGTCCACCGCGCCCTTCGTGGTGGACATGGGCGTGAACCGCGAGGCCGACAACACGGGGCTCCTGACGGAGCCGATCGAGATCGAGCCGGGCGCGACGGACACGTTCATCGTGGGCTACGCGCCGACGGCGGAGGTGCCTGACACGGGCAACGTCTACATCCACAGCAACGACGACGCGAGCCCGATCGTGGAGCTGGATCTCTTCGGCCGCGGGGTGGTCAACCAGTGCCCGACGGCGGTGGCGAAGGGGACGATCCGCGGGGTGAACCTGCCGCCGACGACCTCGATCGACGCGGCGCCGCTCCAGACGCTGATCCTGGACGGGAGCGACTCGACGGATCTGGACGGGAGCGTGGTGAACTTCATGTGGGAGGTTGCGGCGCGGCCTGACGGGTCGGTGGCGCAGCTCCAGCAGGTGTCCGGCGAGGTGGCGGATCCGGCGCGTCGTGAGTTCTTCCTGGATCTGGCGGGTCGCTTCGTGTTCCGTCTGACGGCGATCGACGACGGCGGCTCCCCGAGCTGCGAGGTCGCTGAGGTGGAGGTGCTGGTCATCCCGAACGAGGCGATCCACGTGCAGCTGGTGTGGAACAACCCGCAGGACCCGGACCAGACGGACTTCAGCGGCTCGGACGTGGACATGCACTTCCTGAAGATGAGCCGCACGAACGCCTGGTTCACCTCGCCGTACGACAACTACTTCGCGAATCGGGAGCCGCTCTGGAGCCCGGAGCTGCCGAGCCTGGACATCGACGACACGAACGGCGCGGGGCCTGAGAACATCAACCTCGACAACCCGGTGGAGTGCACCTGGTACGCGGTGGGGATGCACTACTGGCGGGCGCAGTTCGGTACGGCGTACGCGACGGTGCGCATCTACATCAACGGGCAGCTGGTGTTCGAGGCGTTGAACAAGCCGCTGACCGCGACGAACGACTGGTGGGACGTGGCGCGCATCCACTGGCCCAGCGGGCAGGTGCTGCTGGTGGACACGCTGGATCCGGCGCAGCGCCCGTCGGGCCCGGCGCCGGTGACCCAGGACATGATCGACTCGGGGCTCTGCGGCGTGACCGAGCTGATGCCCTAGAGGTGGGGGTTCCAGGGGGCGCTGCCCCCTGGCCGCGCGGGGGCACCCAAAAAAAAATAAAAAAAAAAAAAAAGTTTATGTCGTTTTTGGTTGGTGGAGAACGGCGGGGGG
>CAUJGC010000167.1 GCA_963169075.1 Myxococcota bacterium | reverse complement strand
GGGCGGGAGCTGGCTCTGGCGCTGGATGAGGCTGTCGAGGCCCTCGCCCTGGAGGTGCTCCATGATGATGAAGGGGAGGCCGTTGAGCTGGGGTCTGGGCGCGTAGACGCCGAAGCCGAAGACGGTGATGGTGTGTCGGCTCTGGAGGGCGGAGACGAGGCGCGCCTCGCGGATGAAGCGCTCCTGGACGCCGGGGAGGAGGACGGCCTGGGGTTTGAGCATCTTGAGGGCGACGCGTCGCTCCAGGGGGAGCTGTTCGGCGGCGTAGACGACGCCGAAGGAGCCGCGTCCCAGCTCATCGACGATGCGGTAGGTCTGCTCGATGACCGTGCCGTTTCTTGGGAGGTTGGCGACGGCGACGATGGCAGAGGGGTCCTGCTCCGCGGCGTCGGGCGGTCGTATGCGCGGGTTGGGGGGCGTGCTCATGGGAGGGCCAGGAATTCGACGCGCCGATTCTTGGCGCGGTTCTCGTTGGAGGTGTTGGGGACGAGGGGTCGGGACTCGCCGTAGCCCTCGTAGGAGATGCGGCGTCGGTCGATGCCGCGCTCGACGAGGGCGTTGGCGACGCGGAGGGCGCGGAGCTGGCTCAGCTCGAGGTTGCGCTGGTCGTCGCCCTGGTCGTCGGTGTGTCCTTCGACGCGGAGCTTGATCTCGGGCTGGGCCTTGAGGGAGTCGGCCAGCTCGTTGATGACGGTGTCGGACTCGCTGAGGAGGACGTCGGAGCCGCTCTTGAACTTGATGGAGTAGACGATGATGGGGACGTTGCGCTCGAAGATGTACTTGGGGGGCTCGTCGGGGCAGCCGTCCTCGTCGCGGAAGCGGTTGAGGTTCTCGGGCTCGTTGGGGCACTTGTCGATGGCGTCCACGATGCTGTCACCGTCGTTGTCGTTGTCGGGGCAGCCGTCGTCGTCCTCGAAGTTGTCTTTGTCTTCGGGCTGGTTGGGGCAGCGGTCCTGGACGTCCGCGAGTCCGTCGCCGTCGTTGTCGTTGTCGGGGCAGCCGTCGTTGTCCTCGAAGCCGTCTTTGTCTTCGGGCTGGTTGGGGCATTTGTCGATGGCGTCTGCGAGCCCGTCGCCATCGTTGTCGTCCTCGGGGCAGCCGTCGTCGTCCTGGACGCCGTCGAGGTCTTCGGGCTGGTTGGGGCAGCGGTCATCGGTGCCGAAGATGCCGTCGCCGTCGCGGTCGTTGACGCCGGTGCCGCCGGGGGAGTAGGCGACGCCCGCGAGGGCACGCCAGGCGGGGATGCCGATCTGGTGTCCGAAGCCGAGGGAGCCGCCGCCGGTGATGGCGAAGTCGCCCGCGCCGAGGACGATGGCCTGGCTGGCCTCCAGTCCGGGCTCGAACTCCGCGAGGTCGCCGGAGCCGATCAGCTCGGTGACGGTGGTGAGCCAGCCGGGGATGATCTCGAAGCGCCCGGCGAGCCCGAAGTTGAAGAGGTCGCTCTGGGTGGTGTTGAGGAAGGCGGTCTCGGGTCGGATGATGTAGGCGAGGTTGGCGACGAGGGCGACGGGGCCGAAGGCGCGATCTCCGATGAGGTTGAGGCCGCCGCTGACGCCGTCCGAGCCGGTGAGGTTGTCGGCTGCGCCGGAGGGGAAGGAGGCGATGCCCTCGACGGCGAAGCCGAAGGGGGCCTCGTTGCGGTCGAGGAGGGTGTAGCGCGCGCGGAGGTCGAGGTCTCCGGCGCCGCTGGTGCTGATGTCGTCCTGGAAGTCGGCGCCGACCTGGCGCGTGAGGATTACAGGTATTTCGAGCGTAATTGTTGTGTTTTTGTATACGCCGACGCTGGCGCGGAGGTCGAGGAGCTGCTGGGAGTTGATGACCGGGAGCAGCTCTTCGTCGGGGTCGAGGCGATCCACCAGCTTGATGGGGGTGTTGACGTAGACGTAGTGGGTGGAGACGTAGAGGTCGAGGACGTCCAGGGCGGGTGAGCCGGGGAGGCTGATGCCGCCTGTGTCGAGCCCTGCGGTGCGGAAGCGGAGGGTGTTGGCGCCCTGGGCCTGGGCGGGGGCGGGGGCCGCGGCGAGGAGCGCGGCGGCGCCGAGGGCGTCCGCCGCGTCCGCGCGGCGGCGGCCCCAGGCCAGCGCGAGGGCTGCGCCAGCGCCGAAGAGGAGGAGCGCGGGGAGGGGGGGGAGGGGGGTCGTCGGCGTGGCAGCGGCGTTGCAGCCGCCGCCCACGGCGATGGCGTTGGCGGGGCGTCGGTGTCCGGGGTAGTCCTCGGCGCGTCGGGGGTCGGTGCCGACGTCCACCTCGCGTCGGTCGTCGGCGCCGTCGTTGTCGGTGTCGGGGTCGAGGGGGTCGGTGCCGAGGGCGATCTCTTCGTCGTCGGAGAGGCCGTCGTTGTCGTCGTCGAGGTCGCAGGCGTCGCCCATGCCGTCCTGGTCGGCGTCGCGCTGGTCGGGGTTGGCGTTGAGGGGGCAGTTGTCGGCGGTGTCGTTCTGCCCGTCGTCGTCGTCGTCGGGGTCGCAGACGTCGCCCTGTCCGTCGCCGTCGTTGTCCTCCTGTCCGGGGTCGAAGGCGAGGGGGCAGCCGTCGTCTGCGTTGGGGACGTCGTCGTTGTCGAGGTCGTCGTCGCAGGCGTCGCCGTCGCTGTCGCCGTCGAGGTCGGCCTGGGTGGGGTTGAAGTCGAGGGGGCAGTTGTCGAGGTCGTCGGAGAAGCTGTCGTCGTCGTCGTCGTCGTCGCAGGCGTCCCCGAGGCCGTCGCTGTCGGTGTCGAGCTGGTCGGGGTTGGCGAGGGCGCGGCAGTTGTCGAGGGGGTTGGGCGTGCCGTCGTCGTCGTCGTCGGGGTCGCAGGCGTCTCCGAGGCCGTCGCCGTCGGTGTCGAGCTGGTCTTCGTTGGCGACCAGCGGGCAGTTGTCCTGCTCGTCGGGGAGGGTGTCGGCGTCGTCGTTGGCGTCGCAGAGGTCCCCGAGGCCGTCGCTGTCGTTGTCGAGCTGGTCGAGGTTGGGGGTGAGGGGGCAGTTGTCGAGGTCGTCGGTGACGTCGTCGTCATCGTCGTCGTCGTCGCAGAGGTCGCCTTGTCCGTCGTTGTCGGTGTCGAGCTGGGTGTTGTTGGCGATGAGGGGGCAGTTGTCGTCGTCGTTGGGGACGCTGTCGTTGTCGTTATCGGGGTCACAGGCGTTGCCGAGGCCGTCGCGGTCGTTGTCGCGTTGTCCGGCGTTGGCGTCGAGGGGGCAGTTGTCCTGCTCATCGAAGACGGTGTCTCCGTCGGCGTCGAGATCGCAGGCGTCGCCCAGGCCGTCGGCGTCGAGGTCGCTCTGGCCGGGGTTGGGGAAGCGGAGGCAGTTGTCGGCGGCGTCGGGGACGCCGTCGTTGTCGGCGTCGAGATCGCTGTCGCAGGCATCTCCGAAGGAGTCGCCGTCGGCGTCCTCCTGTCCGGGGTTGGCGATGCGCGGGCAGTTGTCGTCGGCGTTGGGTGTGCCGTCGTTGTCGAGGTCGTCATCGCAGGCGTTGCCGTCGCCGTCGCCGTCGGTGTCGGTCTGGGAGGCGTTGGCGATGAGGGGGCAGTTGTCGTCGTCGTTGGGGACGCCGTCGTTGTCGAGGTCATCGGTGCAGGCGTCTCCGATGCCGTCGCCGTCGATGTCCTCCTGGTCGGGGTTGGCGATGAGGGGGCAGTTGTCGCGGGAGTCGTTGAGGCCGTCGTCATCGTCATCGGGGTCGCAGGCGTCTCCGAGGGTGTCCCCGTCGGTGTTGCGCTGGTCGGGGTTGATGGCGAGTGGGCAGTTGTCCTGGGCGTCGGGGTGGTCGTCGTTGTCGACGTCGGGGTCGCAGGCGTCGCCCTGGCCGTCGCCGTCGGTGTCGTTCTGCGTGGGGTTGGAGATGAGGGGGCAGTTGTCGCGGGTGTCGAGGGCGCCGTCGTTGTCGTCATCGGGGTCGCAGGCGTCGCCAGCGCCGTCCATGTCGTTGTCGCGCTGCTCGGGGTCCGGGACGAGGGGGCAGCGGTCCTGCGCGTCGGTGACGCCGTCGTCGTCGTCGTCGTCGTCGCAGACGTCGCCGTCGCCGTCGCCGTCGGTGTCGCGCTGCTGGGGGTTGAAGAGGTCGGGGCAGTTGTCGACGGCGTCATCGACGCTGTCGTTGTCGAGGTCGGCGTTGGCGTCGCAGGCGTCTCCGAGGCTGTCGCCGTCGGTGTCGGCCTGGTCGGGGTTGGCGGCGAGTGGGCAGTTGTCGAGCTCGTTGTTGACGCCGTCGTTGTCGATGTCGGGATCGCAGGCGTCTCCGAAGGCGTCTCCGTCGGCGTTGCGCTGGGCGGGGTTGGAGAGGGTCGGGCAGTTGTCCTGGGGGTCGGGGACGGTGTCGTTGTCGTCGTCGGGGTCGCAGGCGTCGCCGAGGGCGTCGCCGTCGTTGTCGCGTTGGTCGGTGTTGGGGTTGTAGGGGCAGTTGTCCTGGGGGTTGGGGATGGCGTCGTTGTCGATGTCGGGGTCGCAGACGTCGCCTGCGTCGTCCATGTCGGTGTCGGTCTGGTCCGGGGAGGCTGTGAGGGGGCACTTGTCGAGGGGGTTGGGGATGCCGTCGTTGTCGCGGTCGTCGTCGCAGGCGTCGCCGTCGCCGTCGCCGTCGGAGTCGAGCTGGTCGGGGTTGGGGAGGAGGGGGCAGTTGTCGTCGATGTCGTTGACGTTGTCGTCGTCGTCGTCGCTGTCGCAGGCGTCGCCGCGGAGATCGCCGTCGGCGTCGGCCTGGTCGGTGTTGGCGCCGAGGGGGCAGTTGTCCTGGGGATCGGGGACGGTGTCGTTGTCGTCGTCGGGGTCGCAGGCGTCGCCCAGCGCGTCCATGTCGGCGTTCTGCTGGGTGGGGTTGATGACGAGGGGGCAGTTGTCCTGGGGGTCGGGGACGGTGTCGTTGTCGTCGTCGGGGTCGCAGGCGTCGCCCAGGTCATCGTTGTCGGCGTCGGCCTGGTCGGGGTTGGGGACATCGGGGCAGTTGTCGATGGGGTCGGGGGTGCCGTCTGCGTCGGTGTCGTCGCCGTCGCAGAGGTCTCCAACGCCGTTGCTGTCTCCGTCGGCCTGGTTGGGGTTGGGGACATCGGGGCAGTTGTCGGCGTTGTTGTTGGCGCCGTCGCCGTCGCGGTCGTCGTCGCAGGCGTCTCCGAGGCCGTCGTTGTCGCGGTCGCGCTGCCCGGTGTTGGCGACGCGGGGGCAGTTGTCCTGGGGATCGGGGACGGTGTCGTTGTCGTCGTCGGGGTCGCAGACGTCTCCGAGGTTGTCGCCGTCGTTGTCCTCCTGCCCGGGGTTCATGAGGAGGGGGCAGTTGTCGGCGTTGTCCAGGACGCCGTCGGCGTCGTCATCGGCGTCGCAGACGTCGCCGCGCCCGTCGTTGTCGGTGTCGCGCTGGTCGCTGTTGGCGGTGAGGGAGCAGTTGTCCTCCAGATCGGAGACGCTGTCGTTGTCATCGTCGCTGTCGCAGGAGTCGCCTGCGCCGTCCCGGTCGTTGTCCTCCTGTCCGGGGTTGGGCGTGGTCGGGCAGTTGTCGTCCCCTGTGCAGACCCCGTCGTCGTCGCCGTCGCCTGTCTTGATGAGGCAGCCCAGGATGGCCTCGGCGGGCTCCTGGGGCGGCGCAGCGAGGCTGGCGAGGGCGAGGAGCAAGGCGAGGGGCAGCTTGAGGTGGCGACGCATGGGTGTCTCCGTGGGGGGAGCTGTCGCGTGACAGCCTGGCCTGGGTCATCTTAGCGCAGGCGCGTCGAGAAGTGCAGCAGCTTATCAGGCATCCTGCGGGCCGGTGGCGCCGCGGGGTAGGTTCGCCCTGGCGGGTCGTTGAGCATGAAGCGTGCCGAGTCGAGGCGATGCACGGGTCTCGGAGGGGCGGGGGTCGGCTGCTGCGCGGAGTAAAGTCGTTGCGACGGGCGGGCAAACGTGCTACGTCTCAAGATGAGACTGGGCGTTGCCATCTCACAATGAGACGTCCTTAGAGGAGCCTGAAGGCGGAGCGTACCATGACGAGGGTGCTTGCTCGGGCGGAGCTGCCCATGGCGTTTTATGATGCGCTGCTGGAGATCGCGCTGAACGCGGCGCGGGGTCACAACCCCGAGGGGCTGGTGGAGAGCGCTCTGGGGGTGCTGATCGAGGGGACCGCCTTTGAGCGTGGGATGGTGGGGCATTATGTCTTCTCGGCGGCTGAGGGGGTGGCGCTGAGCGTGCTGGCGATCCAGGGCACGGCGTGGAACTCCGCGACGCGGGTGTTCTTTGATGAGGCGTGCCTGAGCGGGGAGGGGCTGGCGTCGTCGTCGTCGCTGGTCGGGGCGGTGCTGCGGAGCGGCGAGCTGGTGGTAGAGGCGTCGAAGACGCCTCGCGGCGAGGCGGCGCCGGGGCGCGTGGTGCTTGGGATGCCGCTGATGGACGCGGATCGGCTGCTTGGGGTGATCGCGCTGGAGGGTCGCGGGACGGTCGAGGAGGCGACGTCGCTGGCGGAGGGGCTGCGGCCCTTCCTGGAGCTGTGCCGGACGCTGCTCCTGCGGATGAGCCGCTCGGGGGGGGCGACGGCGCTGGATCTCCAGCGCGAGCTGGAGTTCTCGCGGGCGGTGCTGGACAGCATCGCGGACGCGGTGCTGACGCTGGATCTGAGCGGCGCGGTGCTGGCGGTGAACCGGGCGGCGGAGCGGATCTTCGGCTACGCGCAGGAGGAGCTGATCGGGCGCCCGGTGGCGAGCCTCTTCGCGGTGTCCGGGGCCAACGTCATGGGGACGATGGCGACGGGGCAGGTGAAGCTGCTGGGGATCGATCGGGACGCGGAGGGGCGGCGCCAGGACGGGACGCTCTTCCCGGCGCAGGTGGGGATCTGCAAGGAGCGCTTCCTGGAGGGGCGGCTGGTCACCTGGATCATCCGTGATGTCAGCGAGATACGCAGCCTGGAGCGCGACCTCCAGCGCTTCTTCACGATCAGCCTGGACATGGTGCTGATCATGGGGCGCGACGGGGTGATCCGTCGCGCCAACCCGGCGTGGATGCGGCAGCTGGGCTACGCGCCCGACCGCCTGATCGGTCGCTCGCTCTGGGAGCTGATCCCCGAGCGGGATCGCGGCGCCTTCACCCGCTCCATCGAGCGCCTCTGGGTGGACGACCGCCCCTTTGAGGGGCTGGAGGCGCCTTGCCGCGATCACCGCGGCGCGGAGCGCTGGCTGGAGTGGAGCGTGGTGCCCGCGCGCCAGGAGGGGGTGCTCTATGTCGCGGCCAGCGACATCACGGCGCGCCGCCAGGCGGCGGAGAAGTCCGCGCTCCTGGCGTCGATCGTGGACTCCTCCAGCGATCCGATCATCGGGACGGCGCCCGACGGGACGATCTTGAGCTGGAACCAGGCCGCCGAGCGCCTCTACGCCTTCAGCGCGGAGGAGGCGGTGGGGCGCTCCATCGCGGTGCTCCAGGGGACCGGGCCGATCAACTCGATCACCTCGCTCATCGATCAGGTGATGGAGGGGCGCCCGGTGCAGGGGGTGGAGATGGTCCACCGCCGCAAGAGCGGGTCGAGCGTGGTGGTGTCGCTGACGATCTCCCCGATCCACCACGAGGAGCGGGGCGTGATCGGGACCTCGATCCTGGTGCGGGATCTGACCACGGCGAAGGAGGTGGATCGGCTGCGGGCGTCGCTGCGGGACAAGTACCGCTACGACAACGTGGTGGGGGTGAGCCGCTCCATGCAGCAGGTCTTCCAGATCATCGAGCGGGTGATGAACGCCAACGCGCCGGTGCTCCTGACGGGGGAGAGCGGGGTCGGGAAGGAGGTGCTCGCCAAGCTCCTGCACTTCCAGAGCAACCGCCAGAACAAGCCCTTCGTGGCGGTGAACTGCGCGGCGATCCCCGACGAGCTGCTGGAGAGCGAGATGTTCGGCCACGAGAAGGGGGCCTTCACCGGCGCGGTGCAGCGCCGGGTGGGGCGCTTTGAGGAGGCCGGAGACGGGACGATCCTGCTGGATGAGATCGGGGAGCTGGACGCCCGGATGCAGGCCAAGCTCCTGCGCGTCCTCCAGGAGCGCTGCTTCGAGCGCGTCGGCTCCAACCGCCCCATCCCGGTGGAGGCGCGGGTGGTGGCGACCACGAACCGGGATCTGGAGGTCGAGATCAAGACGGGCGTCTTCCGTGAGGATCTCTACTACCGCCTCAACGTCATCCGCATCCAGATCCCGCCGCTGCGGGAGCGCGCCGAGGACATCCCGTCCTTGATCCAGCTCATGCTCCGCCGCTTGCGGGAGCAGGAGTCGCGCGAGATCAAGCGCATCACCCCGGCCGCGCTGGAGCTGCTCTGCGCCTACCCGTGGCCGGGCAACATCCGCGAGCTGGAGAACACGATCTTCCGGGCCGGGCTGGTGTGTCCCGGCGCCGAGATCGACGTGGACTCGCTCCCGGCGTCGATCACCGAGGCGCGGCGCCCTGCGCCCGCGCCGGTGCCGCTGCCCTCCTCCACCCCCGAGCTGCTCCAGATCCCGGCGCACCTGAACCTGGCCGAGCAGGAGGAGTACGTGATCCGGCAGGTCTTCCGCGAGGTGGACGGGGACGTGCAGCAGACCATCGACCGGCTGGGGATCAGCCGGGCGACGCTCTACCGAAAGCTCAAGAAGTTCGGGCTGATCGCTGAGGAGGCCAGCTAGGCTGGCGGGATCAGCTTCACCTCCAGCCCCTCACCCTCCCGCTCGACGCGGATGACCGTGCCGGGGGTGGGGCGACCCGCCCGCAGCAGCGCCTCGGAGGCGCGGGTGAGGACGTGGCGCTCCAGGTGGCGCTTCAGCTCGCGCGCGCCGAAGCGCGGCGAGAAGCCCTCCTGAGCGATCCAGTCCGACGCCTCCGGCGAGAGCTCCAGCGCCAGGCCGTGGCGGCGCAGCCCGCGACGCTCGCTCAGGCGCTCCACCTCCAGATCCACCAGGCGCCGGATGGCCGGGCGATCCAGCGGCTGGAAGACCAGCACGTCGTCGAGGCGGTTGATGAACTCGGGCTGGAAGACCTCCTCCATCCGGCGCCGGATGTGGCCCGAGAGGCCGTGGGCGTCTCCCGGGCCGAAGCCCAGCGGGCTGACGCTGATCCGGGAGGCCCCCAGGTTGGAGGTCATCAGGATGATCGCCTGGCGGAAGTCCGCCGTGCGGCCCCGGGCGTCGGTGAGGCGCCCCTCGTCCAGCACCTGGAGGAAGAGGTGGTAGACCTCCGGGTCCGCCTTCTCGAACTCGTCCAGGAGGAGGACGCAGTAGGGCTGGTTGAGGATGGCCTCGGTGAGCAGGCCCTCGCGGTCCTTGTCGTGGGGGGAGCCGATCAGTTTTTCGACGGCCATGCGCCCCTGGTATTCGCTCAGATCGAAGCGGATCATCCGCTTCGGGTCCCCGAAGAGGCGCTCGGCCAGGAGCTTGGCGAACCAGGTCTTGCCGACGCCGGTCGGGCCGACGAGGAAGAGCGTGGACATCGGGCGCTGCGGGTCGCGCATCCCCGTCTTGATGAGCGCCAGGCGCTCCAGCGTGGCCTGGATGACGTGCTCCTGCTCGACCATCCGGCTCTGGAACCACGCGCGCCACGCCTCCAGATCCAGGGGCACCTCGTCGTCCACCAGCGCCAGATCGATCTGCGTCAGCCGCGAGAGCGCCCGCGGCACGTCCCGCCCCTCCAGCACCACCTCGCCGCGAGGCCCGGCGTGGGTGACGCGCGCCTTGTACTCGATCACCGTCTCCAGCAGATCGCAGGCCGCGCCGGGGAGCCCCTGGCGGGTCAGGAAGGAGCGCGCGTAGTCCACGACGTCGGCCAGCGTCTCGGCGCTGGCCTCCAGCGGGCGCTCGTCGCGCTCGGCCAGCGTCGGCAGCAGGAGGTGGAGCACGCTGCGGCTCTCGATGTCGTTCATCGGCTCCAGGCGCACCTGCTCGAAGAGGCGCAGGAGCCCCGGATCCCGGGTCAGCCCCCCCTTGAGCGACTCCTCGGTCGTCTCCCCCAGCACGCGGACCTCGCCGCGCTGGAGGTAGGGCTTGAAGAAGTCCGCGAAGCTCTCGTTGCTCTTGCTGTGGGCGCCCGCGCCGACCAGCTCGTTGGGGTTGGTGACGTAGAGGATGACGTGGCCGTGGGCGCGGATGGCGTCGGTCATCTCCTTGAGCTTCGTCTCCCACTCGCCCAGGTAGCGGGTGCCGGTCATCAGCTCGCTGGTGTTGGTCTCCAGGACCAGCAGCTCGGGGCGTCGCTCGTGGAGGCGCCGGGCGAACTCATGCACCACCGCCGTCTTGCCGCTCCCCGCCGGGCCCACGAGGAGGACGCTCTTGGTGTGGTGCGGCGAGGTGAAGAGATCGAGGAGCAGCTCGACGGGCTCGTCGCGGAGGAAGGCGTGTCCCAGCTCGTCGCGGTGGTGCTCGTCGTTGAGGATGCGCCCGTACTTGTCCAGGAGGCTGCGGGCCTGGGTGGGCCGCCGGATCATCGAGGCGAGGTGGGCGTGCAGCGGGGACCAGACCTCGTGGAGGTTGCGCCCCTCCAGGTAGTTCATCAGCAGGCGGGCCTGGCGCGGCGAGAGGTGGTCGTTGAGCAGGCTCAAGTGGTTGGGTCGGGCCTGGGGCAGGACGCGGTCCAGCGTCACCTCGGCCATGGACTGCATCTTGGGCTCGGCGTCCAGGAGCGCCAGCGCCATCGCGGGCAGCGCCGCCGGGGTGGCGACGTCCCGCAGCGTGCTGAGGGCCTGCTCGCGGACGCCGTAGGCGTCGTCCAGCATCGCGCGGATGAGCACCGTCTCGATCTGGTCGTAGCCCAGATCCCGCAGCGCGATCAGGACGCGGTAGCGGACGTCGGCGTCGTAGTCGTTGAAGGCGTTGAGGACGGGGCGGATCGCCTCCTTCCTCCCCATGACCCCCAGCCCGAAGATCGCCATCTCCCGCACCTTGCCGGAGGGGTCGCGCAGGAGCTGGATGAGCGGGTTGAGCGAGGGCACATCCCCCATCCGCCCCAGGTTGCACGCCGCCGCGCAGCGCTGGCGGACGCTCGGGGAGGTGAGCGCCGCCCGCATCACCGGGATCGCGGGCTCGCCCAGCGTCCAGAGCTGGTCGCGCAGCTCGCGGTAGGCGTCCTCGTCGTCCGCCGTGGCGATCCGCGCCATCACGGCGGCGGCGATCTCCGAAGGCTCCGGGGACGCGTCCTCCAGCGGCGCCTTCAGCGCCGCGGGCTCAAGGGGTGGCGCGGCGTCGAGCGCCGCGACAGGGGTCTCCTGGGTGTCGGTCATGGGGTGGGATCCTCGGCGGCGCCTGGGCGCCAAAGTCGCGCGATCTCGGCGTGGGAGATGTTGAGCGCTTCGGGCTGCGTGCAGAGGTAGCGTCTGCACTCGATGGGGCGCGCCGCGTAGATCTGACAGCCCGCCTCCCGGAAGAAGATGCACGGGCCGCGGAACGCCTGATAGAGCGCGTCGGCGCGGCTGCCGGGCGGGAGGAGCGGCGCGCCGTCGCGCCCCAGCTTGAGCGGCGCGAAGACCTCGACCCGCTCGCCCTCCAGCGTGATGGAGTCGATGACCAGGTAGCGACGCACGAAGGCGTCGGGCGTCATGCCGAGCGCCGCGGCGGCCTCCTCGGCCTCGCCTGGCGCGAACCAGCCGGGGCTGTTCTTGCAGCAGCGGTTGCGCCGGGTGCACCCCTGCGTCGGATCGGGGGGCGGCTCGGGCTGATCGTCCTCCAACCAGTAGGGGTTCTCGGCGCTGGACGCGTCGAAGCCGTCAAGGCGCACCGTCTCTTCCTCAAGGATCAGGACGCGGCGCGGGGGCCTGGAACGGGACATGCGACCTCGGCAGAAGGAGAGGAGGGGCGGCCCGCGACGCGGGCCGCCGGGGCATCAGCCCTGGGGCTTGAAGCCGGGGAGCGGGAGCTGACCCAGGAAGTCCAGGCCGTGCTCGC
The DNA here is from genome assembly GCA_963169075.1 of Myxococcota bacterium. Classification (GTDB taxonomy): domain Bacteria; phylum Myxococcota_A; class Bradymonadia; order Bradymonadales; genus CAUJGC01. Next base: position 4,388 of record CAUJGC010000167.1, on the reverse strand, counting down.
AGTCCTCGACCTCGGCGCCCGCCTCGATCTTGTCCTTGAGCATCCAGATGTCGATGGCGGCGATGGCCCACACCACCCAGCCCAGCCCGATCGCGTAGAGCACGATGCCTGCGACGGTCAGGACGATGCCCTTGGTGGTCTGGCCCAGGTAGATGTGGCCGATGCCGTGCAGACCGCACACCACCGACGCCAGGACGAGGGCAATCCAGACGTTCTTGCCCTGGAAGGAGATCTTGGCCATGAGAAGTACCTCAACAATAAGTGGAATCAGGGCGGCGCGCCGCCCTGGTGCTTCAGGGATCGCTGCGCCCTGAAAGGGTGCCCTGCCTTCTTATCACCTTCGCGCGCAGACTTCAAAAACGATCAAGGCCCGGCGGCCGCGTCTCTGGAGGGACGCAGCCGCCGGGCCCGGACCCGGAGCGCGGCGGCTCAGCACATGATGTCCAGCGCGGCGGCTCAGAACACGATGTCCAGCGCGCTCGTGTCCTGCGTCTGGATGGTCTTGGAGAGCGCCCGGACGTGCGGGAGCTGGTTGACGGCGAAGAAGCGGGCCGTCTTCACCTTGCCGTCCAGGAAGCGCGCCTCGGGGTGCTCCAGCGTCAGCTCGCGCCGGGCCTCGGGGGTGGTGGCGCCCTGGGCGGCGTAGAGCTCCTGGAGCTTGGCGTGGGCGATCACGGCCTGGTGGAGCAGGAGGCGGCCCACCTCGGCGTGGCCGAACATCTCCAGGAAGGGCGTCGCCCCAAGGAGCGCGGCCTCCATGTTGCCCTTGCCCTGCTGCATGAAGCTGAACGCGGTGGAGGCCACCGTATTCTTGGCGTCATCGACCGCCTTGATCACGTCCGCCAGCGGCTCGACGGCCTTGGCGCCCTCCAGGAAGGTGTTGGTCTCCTGGAGCCAGGTCAGGAAGAGCCCGCCGCCCTTCATCCGCATCTTGCGCCCCAGCAGATCCAGCGCCTGGATGCCGTTGGTCCCCTCGTAGAGCGAGGCGATCTTGGTGTCGCGCATGTACTGCTCGACGCCGTACTCCTTGATGTAGCCGTAGCCGCCGTGGAGCTGGATCGCCAGCTCGGTCACGCGGAAGCCTTGATCCGTCGCGTAGGCCTTGCAGATCGGCGTGAGCAGCTCCACCAGATCGCCGTACTTGGTGCGCTCGTCCTCGCTGGCGGCGTGCTCGGCCAGATCGGCGTAGATGGCCGTCTGGAGGAGGAGCGCCCGGATGCCCTCCGAGATGGACTTCGCCAGCAGGAGGTTGCGGCGCACGTCGGGGTGCTCGATGATCGGCACGCTCTTGGGCTCGGGGGAGCGATCGGTGACCTTCGGCCCCTGGACCCGCTCCTTGGCGTAGGCCAGCGCCAGCTGGTAGGAGGCGTTGGCCGCCGCCGCGCCCTGGACGCCGCACGTGATCCGGGCCTCGTTCATCATCTGGAACATGTAGACGATGCCGCGGCTCTGCTCACCGACCAGGTAGCCCTCGCACGCGCCGTTGTCCCCGAAGGAGAGCGAGCAGGTGGGCGAGCCGTGGATGCCCATCTTGTGCTCGATGCCGGCGGTGGTGACGTCGTTGGGGCCCGTGATCTTCCCCTGGGCGTCGAAGCGGTGCTTGGGCACCATGAAGAGGCTGATCCCCCGCGTCCCCGCCGCGTCACCCGGCACCCGCGCCAGCACCAGGTGGATGATGTTCTCCGCCAGGTTGTGATCCCCCGCCGAGATGAAGATCTTCTGACCCCGGATCGCGTAGGCGTTGGTCCCGGGGATCGGCTCGGCGGTGGTGCGCAGATCGCCCACGGCGGAGCCGGCCTGCGGCTCGGTGAGGCACATCGTCCCGGTCCACTCGCCGGTGTAGAGCTTCGGCACCAGCAGGTCCCGCAGCTCCGGCGACGCGAAGCTCTCCAGCAGGTGACCCGCCGCCACCGTCAGGCCCGGGAAGAAGACGAAGGAGCCGCTGGCGCCGATGAAGAGCTCCATCGCCGCGATCGCCATCGCCATCGGCAGCCCCATGCCGCCGTACTCCGGGTTCATCGAGGGGGCCATCCACCCCGCCTCGCGGAACTTCTTGTAGAGGGGGATGTAGACCTCAGGCACGTAGACCTGACCGTTGACGACCTTGCAGCCCTGGGCGTCCGCCGGGCCGTTGGTGGGGCGCAGCTCCTGCTGGGAGAACTTGATGACCTCATCCAGGATCATCGAGAGGCTCTCGCGGTCGAAGTCGGCGTACTTCTCGAAGGCGGTGAACTTGTCGAGCCCGCCCTGATCGAAGAGGCAGAACTCCAGGTCGCGCTTGTCCACAATAAAGTCGGTCATGGTGGTCCTCAAGGGCAGGCAGGAGAGCGTTGAATGGCGGTTCACTGAATCGCCATTCACACGTTGTAGCCACCTCAACGCGTCGCGTCAATGCGCTCGCGCCTCATTTTTCTAGACCCACCGGTCGAGCCCCTCCGCCAGCGCCCTCGCCGCGATGGGGTGGTCAGGAGGCGCGGGATGTGCTTTCCTCCTGGGCGGGGTGGGGCTGGGCGCTGGAGCGCAGACGGGGGTTGCGGAGCGGTGTGGTGATGAGACGACGCGGATGGATGGGGATGATCGCGCTCGGCGCCCTGCTGGGGCTGGCGGCCTGCGGGCCGGAGCGCAGCGGCGGCGACGACGACGAGAACAACGCAGCGGCCAACAACGCGGCGGCCAACAACGCGACACCTGCGCCGCGCGAGCTCTGCTCGCTGGCGGCCCCGACAGGGGAGTGCCCCTCGGGCTACGGCTGCCTGGACGGCGCGTGCGTCGGGCTCGGGCTCTTCTGCTCGGCGGCGCTGCCCGCGGGGGAGTGCGCCTTCGGGAGCCGCTGCGTGGACGGCGCCTGCTTTGAGGAGGCCCAGCTCTGCGGCGCGCAGAACCCCATCGGCGTCTGCCCGGAGAGCCAGTTCTGCAACGAGGGCTTCTGCACCACCCGCGAGCCGTGCGGCCCAGGCGAGCCCAGCGGCTCCTGCGGTCCAGGCGAGGTCTGCTTCATGGGGGCCTGCACCGCCCGCGAGGCGGTGTGCGGGCCGTTCAACACCGAGCGCGGGGCGTGTCTGCCGGGCCTGGTCTGCCTGGAGGGAGCCTGCCACCTGGAGGCAGCCCTCTGCTCCCTGGAGGAGCGCGGCGGGCGCTGCCCCCCGGGGGAGGCGTGCAGCGGCGGCGAGTGCTTGCCGATCGGGGAGGCCTGCTCGCTGGTGAACCCCGCCGGGGCCTGCGCCAACGGCTTCGACTGCTTCGAGGGCTTCTGCCGCGACGAGGCCGAGCTCTGCTCGCCTGCCAACCCCAGCGGCTTCTGCGCCCTGGGCCGCTCCTGCATCGCCGGGGAGTGCCGCGAGCAGACCCAGAGCTGCTCCACCACCGTCTTTGACGGCCTCTGCCCCGAGGGGCTCACCTGCTCTGCGGGGCAGTGCGTGGGCCCGGTGGCCTGCGGCGCCGACTTCCCGCACGGCGTCTGCGCAGACGGCGAGACGTGCCTCTGCAACGTGGGGACGGGGCTCAGCTTCTGCTCCAGCGATCAGCTCCCGGGCGACGCCAGCGGGGATCAGCGCCGCGCCCTGGACCGGGCCAACGCCCTGCGTAACAGCGTCGGCCTCTGGTCGCTGCGGATGGACGCGCGCATCAACGCTGCCACCTCCGCCCACGCCGACTACCTCGTCTACGAGGCCAACGAGGCCCACGACCAGACCCGGACCGACAGCCCCTACTACACCGGGGCGAAGTTCTGGGACCGCCTGGAGGCGGCGGGGTACACCGGCGCCCCCTTCAGCGAGGTCATCGCCTACAGCGGCGACCCGGTGGCGGCGGTGGACGGCCTGGTGGCGACGGTCTACCACCGCGAGCCCTTCTTCGACCCCTACGCGCTGGAGCTGGGCTACGGCGGCGCCACGGGCCCGAACGGCTCCGCGGACGTCATCAACTTCGGCGCGGCGCCCTCATCCTGCGTGGACCCGATCCTCGTGGTGTACCCGCCCAACGGCGCCACCGCCGTCGACGTCTCCTGGGACGGCCTGGAGAGCCCGCTGCCGCCGCCGCCGCCCGGCGGCTACCCCAGCGGCCCGGTGATCTCGGTCCACGGCACCGACGCGCTCCAGATCGAGACGCACCGCATCCTCCTGGGCGACGCCGAGCTGGAGCACACCCACCTCACCGCCCAGAACGACCCCAACGGCTCCATCGGCCAGAACCACTACTTCCTCTACCCCCACAAGCCGCTCCGCGCCGGCACCGAGTACATCGTCGAGGTCACCGGCACCCACGGCGCCTCGCCTTTTCACCTCCGCTGGTCCTTCCGCACGAAGTGATCGGGGTCCAGGGGGCCGCGGCCCCCTGGCGGGTGGGGGGAGCGCCCACACCCCACCCCCCACACCCCCCCCCCCACCCCC
>CAUJGC010000166.1 GCA_963169075.1 Myxococcota bacterium | reverse complement strand
GTGGGTCGCCACCATGTCGGTGGCCGCGCCGGGGCTGCAACGCGTCGGCGGGGAACTGAAGGCGGTGGGGGGCAAGGGGGGGTACACGTTTGATGTGGCGCGGAACTGGCTTCTGGTGAAGGGCATCCTGACCCACCCGCGGGTGCAGGCGCAGTGGCTCTTCATCTCGAACCCGCTGAAGGACGCGCTGCTGCGCCACGCGGAGACGCAGGGAGAGCCTGCGGAGCTGATCGAGCGCGCGAAGACGGTGCTCTGGCAGCCGACCGACAGCAGCCCGCACAACGATCACCTGCACCTGCGGGTGTACTGCTCGCGGGAGGACGTGCTGGAGGGGTGCGTCAACACAGGGCCGGTGTGGGCGTGGGTGGACACGTTCGAGGACGCGCGGCGCGCGCGGGCGAAGGCGCTGGCGCGCGCGTTCCGTGACGAGGACGTCGCGATGAAGCTGAAGGCGCTGGCCTTCCTGGAGCGGATCGAGGGGACGCTGGCATCCCCGGAGCTGTCGGAGGTGATCGCGTCGGACCCGTCTGCGCAGGTCCGGGAGGAGGCGCTGGCGCTGCTGGCGCGCTGGGGGCGGCTGACGCCCGAGGTGCTGCGCGGGCTGGAGCGGCTGATCCGCCAGCCTGGCCCGGGGCTGGAGGTCGATGATCCCGGCTTCACGCTGGCGGCGCAGGGAGGCGAGGTGGTGCAGGTGGCCGCGGCGGGGCCGGAGTGGCCTGGCGGGCTGGGGGGCGCGGCGCAGGAAGGCGAGGGGCGGAGCGCGGCGCTGCTGGAGAGCGCGTGGCGGACGCTGGGGGTGCTGGGGGATGAGCAGGCGACGCCGCTGATCCAGGCGGGCCTGGGCTCGCGGCGCGTGATCGGGGAGCCAGGGCGGCGGGGGATCACCGAGGCGAGCCTGGCGGCCGCGGCGGGGCGTCACGTGATGGACAAGCGCCTGATCCCGCCGCTGATCGCGGCCCTGGAGCGCGAGGAGCCCGAGGTGCGGGAGGCCGCCGCGAAGACGCTGTCGCGGATCGCCAACCGCGACGTGAGCGACGTGCGCTGGGGGCGGAAGCTCAAGCCCGAGGAGCAGCGACGCGGGGTGGCGGCGTGGCAGGCGTGGTGGCGCGAGCACCAGGGGGAGGCGCGGGAGGCGTGGCTCCTGGCGGGGTTCCGCGAGGCGCTGGGGGATGGCGGCAAGAAGGGCAGGAAGAGCAAGAAGGGCAAGGCCAGCGGCGGCGAGGAGGTGCGGAGCCTGGAGGGGTGGGACGTGGTGGACGCGCTGGTGCCGTTGACGCGGCGGGAGGACCACATCGGGTACAACGCCGATCGGGTGATCGCGTCGATCACGGGGCGCTGGTCGCCTCGGGAGGGGAGCGCGTCGGCGCGTCACGCGCGCTGGCAGGCGTGGTGGAAGAAGAACGCGCCCCGGCTGCGGAGCCGGGGCAAGCGTTGAGGCTCAGGAGAGGCCGCGCTGGCGCTTGAGGGAGTCCATGGCGCGCTGGTACTCGACCTCCCAGGTGACGTTGCCCTCTTCGAGGTTCTTGAGCTTGGAGCGGACCTCGCGGTCGAGGTCGTTCTCGACGTCGGCGTAGCGGCGGAGGACGTCGCGGAGGATGACGCGCAGCTCGCGGTCGGCGGCGAAGACCTCCTCGACGTGCTGGCTGATCAGGAGCATCTCGATGGTCTGGTCGGTGATCCAGGTGACGGCCTCCTCCCCGATGTAGAAGTCGCGCTCCTTGGCGAGGCGCTTCTTGGTGCGCTGGAAGGCGCCTGAGCCGAGGCCCTGCTCGCGGACCATCTCGCGGGCGAGGTCGCTGATCTCGCGGTCGAGGCGGATGTACTCCTTGAGGATGGACTCGACGTCGAGGCGGGCCTCCTCATCGGCGCCCTCTCCGACCTCGACGGCGTTCTTTTTGAGGAGTTCATCGAGCATATCCCGAGAGATTTGCCGTGTTTGACCATTATAGAGTCGCATGGGAGATCGTCCTCTTGACGTTACGGCCGCGCGGCGCGCATCCTGAGGTGTCGCGGCGGCGTGGTGTCGTCGCGTCCTGGAGCGTCGTCTCCGCCCGGCAGGTTGCCAACACTTATGACACCATGCGGCACCCGTTTCAACAGCCAAGCGAAGCGATGGGGTGGCGGCTGACGATCCCGCTGGTCGCGGCGACGCTGCTCTGCATGGCGGCGCTGGCCTGGCTGGGGGGGCCGCTCCAGACGGAGGCAGCGCCAGGCGGGATCCTGACCTTCGAGCTGGCGGGGTCGCCGGAGGCGGCGCGCCGGATCGTGGCGTCGTGGTCTGCGGCGACGCGCGAGGTGGCGGCGTTCACGCTGGGGCTGGACTATCTCTTCCTGGCGCTCTACCCGAGCGCGATCGCGGTGGTGCTGCTCCAGGCAGCGGAGGGGCTGGGGCGGTGGAGCTTGCGGCTGGGGGCGCTGGCGCGGGCGACGGCGTGGCTGAGCCTGGCGGCGGCGCCGCTGGACGCGACCGAGAACGCGGCGCTCTGGCTGACGCTCCGCGGCGGCGGATCGCCCTGGCCGCAGGTGGCCGCGGTGTGCGCGGTGCCGAAGTTCGCCATCGTCGGCGCGGGGCTGTGCTGCGCGCTGCTGGGGGGTGTGGCTGCGCTCATGGGCGCGAATAGGGGTGCCCGCTGACCTGTTGGACGTGGGGCGCCCCCCGGACGGAGGGGGGCTTGGGTAGAGAGCGTTGATGTGATGCACCACCGCGACGATTCCAGGCTACTGCTCTACGCGATCGTGCTCGGGCTCGCGCTGCTGGTCCACCTCCCGGTGTTGATCGCGGCCACGTACTTCATGCGGCCCTCCGAGGAGGCGCTGCCGCCCACGCGCGAGGTGGAGACGATCCAGCTGGTCGAGGAGGAGCCGCCCGCGGAGGCCGAGGAGCAGCGCTTTGTCAGCCTGGACAAGCCGGAGGAGGAGACGCCCCCTCCGGAGGACGCCAAGCTGCTCGATCGCTACAACCAGAAGGTGGAGCAGGAGACGATGCGGCGGCGGGACCCCGGCGAGGGCGCAGCGGCGCCCCCGGCGCCGCGGGCGCGTCCAACGCCGCCGGTGCAGGCGCCGCCGCCAGCCCAGGGCGAGCCCGCGCCGAAGGAGGCGGCGGACACCCCGGAGATGGAGGCCTCCCCTCCCCTGCTCCAGCCTGAGCCGGAGGCGCCTGCGGCGCGCTCAGACGACGGGGCGACGGCGCTGGAGGTGGAGCCGCGGCGCGATCAGGCGCCGCCGCGAGAGCCCGGTGATCAGGGGCGGCTGGACCTGGACCCGTCGAAGATCCTGCCGAGCCTGGAGAACAGCATGGGGGGGGCCGCCGGTTCCGGGAGCGGCGGGGAGCGCAAAGAGTATCTGGACGTGGAGGAGGGGGAGAAGGATCTGCTCAACCGCAAGGAGTCGCGCTACTGGGCCTTCTTTGACCGGGTGCGCACGGCGGTGGGGCGTCAGTGGCAGCCCAACAACGTCTACCGGGCCCACGATCCGCGCGGGCAGATCTACGGCGTGGAGGATCGGCTCACGATCTTGCGGGTGACGCTCAAGGGAGACGGGAGCCTGCACAACCTCTATGTGGAGAAGCCCTGCGGGCTGGCGTTCCTGGACAACGAGGCGGTGCGGGCGATGCGCGTCGCCCAGCCCTTCCCCAACCCGCCGGAGGGGTTGAAGGACGAGCAGGGGCACATCAGCTTCACCTTCGGCTTCATGTTCGAGATCCAGAGCCAGGGGGGGCGCATCATCCGCTACTCGCGCTGAGGGCGCGGGGGCGTGGTGAGGGGCGCGCGTGGCGCACGAGGTGGCGCAAGAAAGAGAAGAGGCCCCCTGATTGCTCAGGAGGCCTCTTCTTCCAGGTCGGGGCGACTGGATTCGAACCAGCGACCACTTGCACCCCATGCAAGTGCGCTACCAGACTGCGCCACGCCCCGTCAGCTGGTGAGGAGGATTACTAGAGCATACGCCCCCCCCTGTCAACGAAAAACACGCGGGGGCTCCGCTCACGCTGCATTTTTCTTCTGAACCCCGCGCTCGACGGGGCGCGAGGGGCGCAGCCACGTCGTGGGGGAGCCCCTGGGGCGCTGGCGTCCGCGCGCAGGCTGCTGTATCATGGTGGCCTTTGAGGCGCAGGACCGAAGCAGCGTGCTTTGCGCCGCGCAGGTCGGGTGTGCTATGGATGATGAGGGTCATTGGTGGCCCTCCCGTTGGACGAGAATGCGTCTGTGGAGCGAAGCAAGGGGAACGGCGCGCTAACCTCCAGTGAGCCTCAGGTCGGTGAGGTGCTCGCGGGGAAGTATGAGCTGCGCGGTGTCATAGGGCGCGGCGGCTTCGGCGTCGTCTATGAGGCGCTCCACCTGGGCATCCAGCGCAAGATCGCGCTCAAGGTGCTGCCTGCGGAGCTCTCGGCCAAGGACCCCGATCTGGCGATCCGCTTCCGCCGGGAGGGGCTGCTGGCGTCAGAGCTGCGCCACCCGAACACGATCACGATCTACGATCACGGCCATGACAAGGGCGGGCTGCTCTACATGGCGATGGAGTTTGTGCACGGGCAGACGCTGGCGTCGGTGCTCCGGGAGGAGGCGCCGGTGTCAGGGCGGCGCGTCGTGCACATCGTGCGGCAGATCCTGGGGAGCCTCTCGGAGGCGCACCAGCGCGGGAGCGTCCACCGGGATCTGAAGCCGGGCAACATCATGTTGACGCGGCTTCGCGGGGACGCCGACTTTGTGAAGGTGCTGGACTTTGGCATCGCCAAGGCGGTCAGCTCGGATCTGCTGGAGGTGCCTGACGTCGCGCAGGCCTTGACGCAGGAGGGGCGCTTCTGCGGGACGCCGCGCTATATGGCGCCGGAGCAGTTCCGCAACGCGCCGATCTCGCCTGCGGTGGACATCTACTCGCTGGGGCTGATCGCGTATGAGCTGCTGACGGGGCTCCCTGCGGTCCAGGGGGAGACGATGGTGGATCTGATCGTCGCCCAGGTCACCGGCCCCAACCTCTCGGTCCCCGAGGGAGCCGAGCTGGAGAGCTTTGAGCGCGCGGCGCTCAACAAGGCGCTCAAGAAGGCGCCTGCGGAGCGCTTCAAGAGCGCGCAGGAGTTCCTGGCCGCGCTGCAGCCGCCTGCGGTGAGCGCAGGCGGCGACGAGGGGCACGAGGTGGACTTCACGGTGGAGCTTCCCCGGGACGTGAACCCCTTCCAGGGGATGCGCCGCCCCTCGGAGGAGGTGACGACGCCGCGCGTGTTGGCGCACCCGGACGAGCCGGGTTACACGGACGAGCATCGCCTGACCTTCCAGGACATGCCGGCGCTCCCGAACATGCCCAGCTCCAGCATCAAGGCGCTCCTGAAGGGCTCCGCCGAGCCCGAGGAGACGACCCACCCGCAGCCGCGCAAGCGCGCCCTGCCGCCGACCCTCCCCCCGCCGCTGGCCGCCGAGGTGCTGGAGTCCACCATGGAGCTGCGCGCCGAGGAGGAGCACCTGGGGCACGACGAGGCGACGATCGACATCGCCGCCAGCGACGTGCTCGCGACGCAGCTCAAGGCGGACTACTACAAGCACATGGAGCAGGCGCGGAGCGCCGAGATCGAGGCGCTGTCCAGGCCCGCGCGCCGCGGTCGCGGCCCGAGCGCCAACCCCTCCTCGTTTGACTTTGAGGACGACGGCCCGACGCAGCAGGTGACGCCCCGGATCGCGCAGCGCGCGGCGCAGGACGCCCACCAGCTCAGCCAGCGCCGCGGCGAGCAGCCTGGCGCGGAGGTGGAGCCGCTGAAGCCGGCGCCGACCTCGACAGGCAGCCGGGCGCTCCTCTACGCCGGGGTGGGGGTGGTGGCGTTGCTGGCGGCTGCGGGGTGCCTCGTTATGGTGTGGAGCCAGCTCGGGGGCGATCCTCCGGCGGCCAAGCCGCCCCCCGAGGAGGGAGGCGCCGAGCTGGTCAAGATCGACGTCAAGACCATCCCCGCCAACGCGACCCTCCGCGTGGATGATCAGGCGATGGGGCTGACCCCGCGCTCGATCACGCGCCCGCGCAACGCCCGCGTGACCATCAACATCCAGAAGGAGGGCTACTTCGGCTTCACCGAGGTGCTCGACTTCAACGCCGACCGCGAGCACGTCATCCGCCTCAAGCCGACCAAGCCCTGAGGTCGCGCGGCGCCCTCCGCTCAAGGCCAAAGCAAAAAGCCAGAAAACACTGCAGCATGCAGTGTTTTCTGGCTTTTTGTCTCAGCTTCGGGGCTGGGCTCGACGAGCCCAGCCCTCCCCGCCTCCGGGCTCCTCGCCGCCCGGAGGCGACGAGGAGAGCGGTCAGGCTCAGAGGTAGGGGTAACGGAAGCCGTAGCGGAACCACATCGCGCGGAACACGTCGAGCTTGTCGAAGTTGTTCTCGACGCGGAAGCGGGCGTCGCGGAACTCCGCCTCGATCTCGTTGCGGCGAGCCGAGGTCTGGCCGCGGGTGGCGTCCGCGAGCGCCTGCTCGTAGGACTCGGCGTCGTGGAAGCCGAACTCGGCGTAGATGCTCTGGATCTCCTCGACCATCTCCCAGGTCGGCGCCTCAAGGGGCTTGGTCTGGAAGAGGCCCGCCGTGCGGTCGTGGCGGAAGACCACGTAGTCGCTGGAGCTGCGGATGTCACGCACCCGCAGGTAATCCACGCCCTCCACCATGTCCGCCGGGATCTCGCGGTCCTCGCCGGCGATCATCACGTTGAGCGCCTCAGCGAACGGGTTGTTCGCGGAGATGTCAAAGAGGATGCCGGTGTAGAAGGTCGCGTAGAGCTGCGAGGTGAAGGACTCGTCGGGGAGGAGGTAGGCGTCGGACTCGGGGTTGCTGAAGGGCGAGGGCAGCACCTGCTCGTAAGCGCTGAGGAGGCCGCGGAACTGGGGCTGGTTGTTGTTGATGTTGATGCCGTTGGCATAGAGGTGGGGGCGCTCGGTGATGTAACCGGCGAGGGTGCGGAACATCTCGCCCTGGAAGAGGGTGGCGAGGTTGAGGGCGTAGCTGGCGTCCGCGCCGGTGTCGGCGCCGATGATGTCGCTGTAGGGATCAGCGACCATCTCGACGGCGGTCAGCTTCTGGATCCAGGAGCCGTAGCGGACGGCGCGGGTGAAGTAGTTGTAGCCCTGGTCGGGGTCGTACTCGCTGCGGAAGTAGCGAGCCTGGCCGAGGTCCATGTCCACATGCATGCGGGTGTCCAGCTCATCCTCGTTGTACTCGTCCATGGACTCGAAGACCATGAGATCGGGGTTGAGGTAGTAGCGAGCCCCTTCGAGGACGGGCTGGGAGGCGCCGATCTGGCCGCCGTTGGGGACCTCCTCCAGCTCGCCGTCCTCGTTGCGGACGTAGACCTGGCGGAAGCCGCGCTCGGGCATGTTGGGGGTGGCCATGTACTCCTGGAAGAACTCGACGACCTCCAGCGAGGCGAAGAAGCCGTCCAGGCCGCCCTTCTCATCGACGTACCAGAACTCGTGGTAGGGGCGGTTCTCGATGAGGGCGCGGTTGATCCAGTGCTTGTGCTGGTTGGTGATGAAGCGGAAGTCGGCCATGGCCGCGAAGTAGGCGTAGCCCGTCGGGGTGTAGAGGGCGTCGCGCTCGGCGGCGAAGAGGCGGGTGAAGTACCCGAACTTGTTGTACTTGATGTCGTTGTCCACGCGCTCCCACATGTCCACACCGAAGTCGTGCATGTTGCACCACTCGACCGAGCCCTCGATGTAGTTGTTGCAGGTACGGTAGGGGACCTCGATGAGGTCGAGGCGCTCGACGTCCTCGGCTTTGGCCCAGGAGCGGCCGCGAGCCAGGGCGATGGCGGCGGTGAAGATGGTGTCCTGGAGGTCCTCGACGTTGTCGTCGGTGAGGGGCTGCCCATCGACGGTGACGCCCTCGTAGCCCAGGGAGCCGTCCACGGTGACGGCGATGCGGGGGTTCTCCGGATCGGCGTCGGCGTAGGCGAAGTTGGGGTAGTAGGTGTAGTGGTACTCGTTGACCTTCTTGGGGATCTCGCGGTCGAACTTCACCGCGCTCTTGTCGACGTTGATGGTGTAGTCGTTGCCGTCGTCGTCGGTCCACTCGATGGACGAGGGGATCTTGTCCTCATCGAAGACCTGCACGAGGTCGCCGTAGGCGTAGTAGATGGCCGCGCGGTCGGCGGTGCCGAGGCCGCTGCTCCAGTCGGTGCCGGGGCTGGAGACGTCGCGGGTGATCTCGTAGGGGATGTAGTCCATGAGGGTGGTGTACTGAGACGCGCGCAGGGTCTGGTTGGTCTCGTACTTGGCCTCGCGGACCTCCGGATCGACGAGGTACTCGGGGACGTAGCCGAGGCGGGCCTTCTCGAGCCAGTAGTTCTCGGAGAAGTTGAGCGCGTCGGTGGTCGCGGCGAAGTTGTGCTCCAGGCCGAGGTCGTGGCCGATCTCGTGCGCGAAGACGAAGTACCAGTACTGGGGCCGGACGTAGGCGTAGATCTCCTCGCGGGGGGCGCCCTTGAACTTCTGGGCGAGGGGCGAGAACATCGGGATGGACTGGACGCCGGCGATCATGTCGGCGTGGAGGAAGCAGCCGTTGCCGTGGGCGCCGCCCTTGGAGAGGAGGCGCTCCATCTCGAGGCCGTCGTACTTGCGGCGGGCCCCGTCACGGGTGAGGAGGCTCATGTCCTTGATGAGGTCGGACTGGAGGGCGAGCTTGGTGGGCATGCCCGCGCCGTCCTGCTTGATGGTCTCCTCAAGGAGGGTCTGGTAGGCGGGGCCGACGGCCTCGCGGAGCTGCTCGGCGCGGGCAGCGAAGACGGCGGGGCCGCCGCGCTCGCGTGCGTCGTCGATGCGGCGCTTGGCGCGGAGCTGGGTCTCGCGGAGGTCGTACTGGCCGAGGCGCTCTTTGAAGTCCGCGTACTTGGGGTTGATGGCGGAGGCGGCCTGGAGGTCGAGGAGGGGCTTGCGGGGCTTGAGCTCGCTGCGGGCCTTGGAGATCACATCCTCGGGGTGGATGTTCTCGCTGTTCTCCGCGATCTCCTCGCGGATGTGCTGGCCGCTGATCCACTCCTCGATGGGGAGGTCCCCGTTGAGCATCTGGAACCAGTCCACCATGCGGGTGATGGCCCACTCCTGGTTGGGGTAGAGCATCGTGACGGTGGTGCTGAGGGTCTCGCCGGTCTCGCGCTCATTGGAGAACTGCGCGAAGCCGAGGACGGAGCCGAAGCCGGAGGTCTGCATGTTCATGTTGATCATGTTGAACCGCAGATCGCCGTGGCCGATGTAGCCCTGACGGGTGATGTCGCGGACGTCGCGGACGACGCGCACGATGTCCCCGTCGCGCTCCTCGTGGGTGACGTACTCCCGGCAGGCCTTGGGGGAGTCTTCGCGGACGGGGTTGTCCTCGCAGAGGATGACCATGTCCTCATCGTCCGCCAGGTCGTAGCCCATCTCGGTGACGAGGCCCTCGAAGACGTCGTTCCAGTCCGCGATGGACTTGCGGACGGCCCACATGATGGCTTCGTCGTTGCGGGGGTAGTTGGCGCCGAGGTAGTACTTGATGGGGCGAGCCTTCCGCTGGCTCATCGGGACGCGGCCGTCCTCCCAGATGTTGAGGAGGTTGGCGTAGAAGCGGCGCGCGGGGTACGGCGAGCCGTAGTTGTCGCTGTGCTCGGTGCGCTCGGTGCGGAAGATCTGGAACTTCTTGTTGTTGACGTCGTCGTAGCGGCGCGGGACGAACATCTCGCGGTCGGCGGTGCGCTTGACGATGCTGGTGCGGACCTTGACGACCTCCTCACCGCAGTCCCCCTTGGCGTCGAGGAGGCAGTAGGGGACGTAGCCGTAGCCGTAGTAGGTCAGGTCGTACTGACGCTGGCTGACGGCCCACTTGTTGGTGATCTCGATGTAGTCGTTGTTGAGGACGATGCGGTCGGGGTTGTCGGTCTCCGTCTCGGGGACGAAGTAGGCGACGGGGGAGAAGGAGTACTGCTCCCCGAAGAGGCTCATGCTGTTGAGCATGACCTCGGAGGCGAGGTTCTGCGACCAGTCGACGCGCATGAACTCGCGCTCGTTCCAGTGGCGGTCGCTGGAGTTCTCCATGATGACGTTCGACTGCTCGCCCGTCGAGGAGTTGTACTGCCGCTGGATGTCGAAGTGGCTCTGGATGCGCCAGGCGCCGACGATGGAGCCCTCGAAGTCGTGCTCGATGGAGCCGTCGGGGTTCTGGTTGAACTCGTCCTGGCGGCCCTCCTGGACGCCATCGACGTTCTCGATGGCGCGGCGGGCGATCAGGAAGTCCTCCTGGATCTCCCACTTGATGCGGTCCATGTCGCTGATGAAGCCCGCGACGGTGAAGCCGGTGGAGGGGGGCACGTCCGCCATGGTGTGACGGATGTACCACTCGCCCTGGAAGAGGGACTTGGACACCTTGTTGGGTTGCGTGCGGTCGATATCCCCGACCTCCTGGGCGCAGCCGCCCAGGATGAGGAGGGAGGTGACCAGCAGCGAGGCCATCGCGGCCTTCTTGCGCATCGTCATAGGACCTCCATGAATGTCACGAGCCACCATCTGCTGACTCGCCGCTATGGTGCCAATCTTGGCGACAGGATTCAACACCCGATTCTCAGCCGTGCCCGATGGGGGGTGACCGCCCCCGGGCTGATCGCGATGCGATCGGCGCCCCGGCTCTTGTCCTGGGTTAAGGGCAAACTCTATGCCAACCCTCTCGTTATAAAGCTAACACCCTCCCGTCACTCGCGGGCCGCGTCGGCCAGGCCGATCGCGTCCAGCGAGCCTTTCCCCTCGCGCAGGACGCGGGGCTCATCGCCGGTCAGGTCGATGACGGTGGAGGGCTGGGGGAGGAGGGCGCCGGCGTCGAGGACCGCGGCGATCCGCCCCTTGTAGCTCGCCTCGATCTCCCGCGGGTCCAGGAGCAGCTCCCCATCCTCGCCGGTGGCGGAGGTGGTGATGACCGGCCCGCCCAGCTCGGCGCAGAGGGCGAGGGCGACCGGGGAGTCCGGGACGCGGATGCCGATGGTCTTCTGGCGGGTGAGCATGACCCGCGGGACGCGGCGCGAGGCCTCCAGGATGAAGGTGAAGGCGCCGGGGGTGGCGCGTCGCAGGAGGCGGTAGGCCCAGTCTTCGACGACCGCCCACTCCGCGATGGTGCTCAGATCGGGGACGATGATGCTCAAGGGCTGGTTCTTCTCGCCGCGGGGGACCGCGACGGGGTTCTTCTCGGCCTTGACGCGGTGGATCAGCTCCACGGCGCGCTTGTCCTCCACCGAGCAGCCGATGGCGTAGACGGTGTCGGTGGGGTAGGCGATGAGCTGCCCGTCCCGGAGGAGGTCAACGGCCTGCCGGATGCGACGCGGCTGGGGGTGCTCGGGGTGGACCTCGATGATCACGACTTGCGGCCTCCGGCGCGCGGGAGCTTGATCCGGGGCTCCTCGGGGTGGGCGCGGTAGACCAGGAGGATGTTGCCGAGGATCTGGACGGTCTGCCCCTTGAGCTCCTTGAAGAAGGCGTCGGCCGCGGCGATGCGCGTCGCGGGGTCGCCGCCCAGGAGCTTGACCTTGATCAGCTCATGATCGAGGAGGGCGCGGTCGATCTGCTGAAAGACCCCGTCGTGCAGGCCCTTCTCGCCTACGATCACGACGGGCTGGAGGGGGTGCCCCAGGGCCCGGAGGTGGCGGCGCTGGGCGCCGGTCATCTGAGGGGAGCAGCGGATGACCACCGCGCCCTTGCCTTCGTGTTGATCCTGCTCGTCCATACGCCGCGATCCTTGAGAGGGTGCCGTCAGGCCTGGGCCAAGGTGGTGTGACATCAACAACCTGCGCCGCCAGGCGGACCCGCCCCTCTACCGCATCTGCGCGCGCAAAGCAAGAGCGCCGCGCGGGGCGGGAGGCGCTGCGCGCCGCATGGACCGCAGCGGAGGGGTTGTGGACCCCAGAGGCGTGTGCTAGCATCCGGCCGGTTTTTACCGCCCCTCCACACCCGGGCGGCGCGCCGTCCGCACACGGCGCGGGACAACCCACGCGCCGCCTGGGCGGCGCGCTCGGCTTGCAGGTTCCTCCTCCATGAATACCCCTGCTGAACGTGCTCCCGGCTCCCTTGAAGGCACCCTCCTCGGGGGGCGCTTCCGCCTCACCGAGCTGCTCCGCCGCGATCCGCTGGGTGAGCTCTGGCGCGCCGAGGAGAGCGGGGGCGGCGCGGTGAGCGTGCGGGTCTTTACGCCTGCGGGCGCGGGCGAGAAGGCGCGGCGCAAGGCGCTGGGTCGGGATCTGAAGGGGCTGCGGGCGGTGGACGCCTCTGCGCAGGGGGTCGCCCCGTGCCTGGACTTTGATCTGGACGGCGAGGTCGCCTGGGCGGCGTTCGCGGGGGTGCCTCGGGGGGTGACGCTGCGGGTGCTGCTGGCGGCGCGCGGCCCGGCGCCGCGCGGGGTCGCGCTGCGCCTGGGCTGGCGCATCGCCCACGCGCTGGCGGCGCTGCACGCCCAGCGCGCGCTCCACCGCAACCTCGGCGCCCACGCGGTGCTGCTGGACGTGGAGAGCCTGCGCGGCCCCTGGGTGGAGGAGGACGCGCTGGCGCCGCTGACGCTCCTGCACACCGGCGAGTGGGAGCTGGTGGCGGAGAAGGACCCGCTGGCGGCCTATCAGAGCCAGCCCGACGCCTACCTCGGGGAGGCCGACTACTTTGCTCCTGAGCAGGTCGAGGGGGAGTTCGTCGATGATCGCACCGACGTCTACGCCTGGGGGCTCCTGCTCCACGAGCTGCTGACCGGCAAGGCGCCCTTCCACGCCGAGAGCCTCACGACCGTCCTCAAGCGCCAGCTCTATGAGGATCCGCTCTCCCCCCGCACCACCCACCCCGAGCAGGGGTTGACCGAGGATGAAGAGTTCATCCTCTCCACGGCCTGCGCCAAGGATCGGGACGAGCGCTTCGCCACGGTGGCGGCGCTCCTGGGGGCCCTCGGCGGGCTGGGCTTCGAGGTCGATGCGGGCGCCCTCCAGGCCCGCCGCGACGCCCGCGACGCCCAGGCACGCCAGGACGCCGCGCGCCAGGCCGAGGCGGCCCGAGAGGCCGAAGAGGCCGAGGCTGCAAGAAGAGCAGCGGAGGAGGCCGAGGCTGCAAAGAAGGCGGCTGAGGAGGCCGAGGCCGCAAAGAAGGCGGCTGAGGAGGCTGAAGCCGCAAGAAAAGCAGCGGAGGAGGCCGAGGCTGCAAGAAAAGCAGCGGAAGAGGCCGAGGCCGCAAAGAGAGCAGCGGAGGCCGAGGAGGCGAGGCGAGCCGCCGAGGCTGAGGCCAGCTCTCAAGCGGCTCCTGTCGCCGCGCCCTCAACGGACGAAGGCGCGGAGGGTTGGGATCTCCCCGAGGTGGTCGCTACCCCGGGGGCTGCCGCAGCCGTCGAGGCGCCTGCGGACCTCCTGGCGGCGGCTGCGGAGGCTGAAGCCCGGGACGCTGCGACGCCCACACCGATCCCCGAGGCAGCGCCTGCCGAGGTCACACCTGCCGAGGTCACGCCTGCCGAGGCGGCGCCTGCCGAGGCGACACCTGTTGAGGCGGCGCCTGCTGCGCCGGCACCTGCCGACGAGGACAGCGACGAGGACAGCGACGAGGACGGCGACGAGGACGGCGACGAGGACGAGGAGAGCCCCAGCCCTGCGGGCGCCGCGCCGGAGCCTGGACGCAGCAAGAAGCGGAAGAAGGGCAAGGGCAAGAAGGGGCGCGCCCAGGCCGAGGAGAAGCCGGCGGAGAGCGCTGTGATCGTGGATGAGGCGCTCCTGCCCCCTGCCCCCGAGCGCAAGCCCACCGACACCGCTCAGATCACGGGGGCTCCTGCCCCTGCGCCCTCGCCCGCGCCTGCCCCGGAGCGCCCGGAGCCCGAGCTGGAGTTCGACGAGGTGGCCGCCCCGGCCCAGGCCGCCAGCGCCGCCAGCATGGACGCCTGGTTCGCGTACGATCCCGACAAGTTCGACGAGGAGAGCGGCCAGGAGGAGAAGCCCTTCGGCGGGCGCAACATCGTCCTCATCGGCATCATCGCGGTGCTGCTCCTCGTGGTGGTGGGGGGGGTCGCGCTCCTCGTCTCCCAGAGCGAGGACGCCGAGCAGGCCGCCAAGCCCGACGCCGCGCAGAGCCTGCAGGCCCTGGAGACACGCCAGGCCGAGCAGCGCCGCGCGACGCTCCAGGCCCTCAAGGACGCCGCCGCCAAGGGCGCCCTCGTCCCGCCGGAGGAGGAGACGGCCTACCACCTGCTGGGGCGCCTCCGCACGGAGTCCGGCGAGCGCGGCTCGGCGGAGTATGAAGAGGGCTTCAAGGTCTTCGTGGAGCGCGCCACCGCCAAGATGAAGGAGGAGGCGGACATCCCGGGGGGCGGCCGGGCGCAGGAGTACGCCGACTACATCCTCCAGTTCGATAAAGAGAACAGCGACGCGAAGAAGATCCGCCACGGGATCGGGATCGCGCCGCTGCCCGAGCCTGACGTGGAAGACGGCGACGTGGACGGAGACGCCGACGGCGACGCTGCCGCGCTGGACGGAGACGCCGCAGCCTCCCCCCCGGACCAGCCCGCCGAAGCGCCCACCGATGCCCCCCCCGTCGAGCCGCCGCCTGCGGAGGCGCTGCCTCCGGCCAGCGCGCCGGCCCCTGCGGCGACCGCGCCGCCAGCGACCGCGACGCCCGCGGAGCCCCCAGCTCAGGACAGCGCCGCCACCCGGCAGCGCGTCGAGCAGCTCTTGAAGGAGGCCGCCAGCGCCAAGGGGCAGCTCGCAGTGGCGAAGTACCGCGAGGTGCTGAAGCTGGACCCGCGCAACCACCGCGCGCACTTCAACATCGGGCAGCTTTTGAGCCAGCAGGGCGACTACCCTGGCGCGCTGCCGCACCTGGAGCGCGCGGTGCAGCTCAGCGGACGCAACGCCTCCTATCGGATCTATCTGGGCAACGCCTACTTGAAGACCAGCGCGACCGCCAAGGCCAAAGAGCAGTACCAGAAGGCGCTGGAGATCGAGCCCGGCAACGCGACTGCGAAGCGGATGCTGGAGCGGCTGTGACCCCCCCGGCTGCGTAAGCTCCTGCTCCGCACAGCGAACCGGAGCAACGCAGCCGGTCCCCCCCGTGACGGCAACCCCCCCGGCTGCGTAACGTCCTGCTGCGCTTCGCTTCACAGGACGAACGCAGCCGGTCCCCCCGTGTCGGGGGGGCCCCCGGCA
>CAUJGC010000165.1 GCA_963169075.1 Myxococcota bacterium | reverse complement strand
ACCGCCCAGGCAACGCCCGGACGAACGGCCCCGGTCCCCCCCGTGACGGGGGGACACCGCCGCTGCGAACGACCTCGCTCGCTGCGCTCGCTCGCCACCCCCTCGCTCGCTCGCCACCGACCCCAGCGACCCGTCGGTGCCCCCCCGTCACGGGGGGGCCGGGGCCGTTCGTCCGGCGAAGCGCAGCGGAGCAGGACGTTACGGCCCCGGGGGGGTCAGCATGGCGGGGAGGAAGAGGTGGGGTGCGGGGTTGGCGTCGGTGAGGGGGTCGCAGGCGGCGATAGCCTCGGCGTGGCGTTGGAGGCGGGGGAGCCTGGGGGCCTTCTTGCCGGAGAGGAGGTCCTGGGGGGTGGTGAGGTGCTGGAGGGCGGGGAGGTCGTCGAGGGCGTCGGCGTGCTCGGGCTTGACGCGGGCCTTGAGGTGTCTGAGGCGGGCGAGCCTGGCGAGGCCCTGAGCGGAGAGGGCGCTCCTGGGCGGGAGGGCCAGGGCGCGGAGGCGGGAGGAGGGGGGGAGGTGATCCACGACGTCGTCGGTGATCGCGGCGTTGGAGTGGGCCGAGAGGTCGAGCCCCTCGGCCTCTTCGGGGAGCGCCGTGTCAAGAGTGTAATCGTGGATTGTAATCACAGCTGTATAGCTCCAGGTGAGGGGTTCAGCCGAGCCCGCAGAAGTGCTCGTAGTCGATGTAGCCGGTCCAGGTGGGGTGCTCGCCGCAGACAGGGCACTCGGGGTCGCGGCGGAGGCGCAGCTCGCGGAACTTCATCTGGAGGGCGTCGAAGTGGACGAGGCGCCCGGCGAGGTCGTTGCCGACGCCGAGGAGGACCTTGATGGCCTCGACGGCCTGGAGGAGTCCGATGATGCCGGGGAGGACGCCGAGGACGCCGGCCTCGGCGCAGCTGGGGGCCATGTCGGGGGGCGGGGGCTCGGGGTAGAGGCAGCGGTAGCAGGGGCCCTGGTGGGGCTTGAAGACGGTGACCTGGCCCTCGAAGCGGTAGACGGAGCCGTGGACGCAGGGGATGTTGTGCTTGACGCAGGCGTCGTTGACGAGGTAGCGGGTGGGGAAGTTGTCGCCGCCGTCGAGGATCACATCCCAGCCCTCTCCAAAGATGGCGTCCACGTTCTCGCTGGTGAGGCGGGTGTTGAAGGCCTTGATCTGGATGTCGGGGTTGAGGCCCTGGAGGGTGGCGCGCGCGGACTCGACCTTGGGCATGCCGACGCGGTTGTCGGCGTGGAGGATCTGGCGCTGGAGGTTGGAGCGGTCCACCACGTCGCTGTCGATGATGCCCAGGGTGCCCACGCCCGCGGCGGCCAGGTAGTAGGCCGAGGGCGAGCCCAGGCCGCCCGCGCCCATGAGGAGGACCTTGCTGCCGAGGAGCTTGAGCTGTCCGGCCTCTCCGACCTCGGGGATGAGGAGGTGTCGGCTGTAGCGCATCCGGGCCTGGGGGGAGAGGGCGTTGGAGCGGACGATGGGGAGGCCGGCCTCCTGCCAGGCCTGCACGCCGCCCTGGAGGGCGACGGCGTTGCGGTAGCCCAGGGCGTGCAGCTCGACCGTGGCCCAGGCGGCGCGGACGCCGCGGCTGGAGAGGACGACGAGGCGGGCGTCGCGGTCCTCGGTGACGCTCTCGATGCGCATGGCGAGGCGCCCGCGGACGACGTTCTGGGCGTCCTTGAGGCTGCCCCGGAGGGTCTCCTCGTCCTCGCGGACGTCGAGGAGGATGGGGGGCTGGTCGGAGGCGAGGAGGGCCTGGAGGTCGAGGGGGGAGAGGGTGGGGACGCCCGGGCCGGGGGGGGCGTCGGCCTCGGGGTCCTCGGGGAAGTCGGGGAGGGGGTGCATCTTGAAGGGGCCGCCGATCTGCTTCCACTTGCCGAAGCCGCCCGCCATGGAGAGGAGGCGGGTGTAGCCGAGCTTCTGGGCGTTGTGGGCGGCCAGGGCGGAGCGGGTGCCGCCGGCGCAGTAGAGGACTACCTCGGCGTCCCGGTCGGGGACCAGGCGCGGCAGCTCAAGCTCCAGGAGGCCGAAGGGGACGGCGTGGGCGTGGTCCAGGCGTCCGTCAGCGATCTCGTCGCGCTGGCGGACGTCGATGATGATGGGGGCGTCGCCAGCGGCGATGCGCTCTTCAAGGTGCTCTGCGGTGATCTCGGTGATCTCGGCCTGGATCTGGTTCAGGCGGTCGCGGAAGGTGGTCATCCGGGCTCCGGAAGGCGAGGCGCAGGGGCGCGTGGCAGCAGCTGCCGGCGCCTCGCGAGGCGTCGGCGGAGCATCCAAGGTGAGCACGGCTTGAGCGAAGGGAAGGGGCACCCCCCTCGGCGGCGTGGCTCCTGCTCCGCACAGCGAAGAGGAGCAACGGGGCCGGTCCCCCCCGTGACGGCAACCCCCCCGGCCCCGTAACCGCCGACTCCGCTACGCTTCGTCGGCGGAACGGGGCCGGTCCCCCCCGTGTCGGGGGGACACCGACGGGTCGCTGGGGGAGGGTGGGTGGAGGGCGTGGGGGCGAGCGGGTGGCGAGCGAGCGCAGCGAGCGAGGTCGTTCGCAGCGGCGGTGTCCCCGTCACGGGGGGGACCGGGGGCGTTCGTCCGACCCGGCTTTGCCGGTCGGACGTTACGCCCCCGGGGGGGTCACGCGAGGCGCTCGCTGAGGAGCTGCCGGGTCAGCTTGGGATCGGCGCTGCCCTGGGTGGCCTGCATGACGCGGCCGACGAAGAAGCCGAGGAGGCTGGTCTTGCCTTCGCGGAAGCGCGCGGCCTCGTCGGGGTGGTCACCGACGATCTGGGCGACGAGGGCGGCGAGGGCGTCGGCGTCGTCGTTGCGCTGGAGGCCGAGGCGCTCGACGATGGCGTCGGGGTCGCCGCCCTGGGCGATCAGCTCGGCCAGGAGGGTCTTGCCCGCGCTGCTGGTGATGGCGCCCTCGTCCACCAGGGCGACGAGGCGGGCGAGGGCCGGGGAGGTGAGGGGGAGGTCCGCCGCCGAGCGCTCCTTGACCTCGCGCATCACCTCGTTGACCACCCAGCGGGCGATGGAGGCCGGCTGGGGGTAGGCCGCGACCGCCCCGTCGAAGAGGTCGGCCAGGGCGGCCTCGCCGGTGAGGACGTCGGCGTCTTCCTCGCTGAGGCCGAGGTCGGCCTGGTAGGCGGCGAAGCGCGCAGCCAGGGTGGGGTCCTCGGCGCGGATCTCGGCGCGGAGCTGGGCGCGGGTCTTCTTGTTGGGGCGAGCGCGCTCCTCGTCGCGGGGGGCGGCCTTGGGGGCGGCCTCCGGGGCGGGGGCGGGCTGGGCCTCGGGGCGCGCCCAGGAGTCCTTGAGCGAGACGGTGAGGTTGAAGACCAGGCGATCCGGCCGGGAGTCCTCGCTGTCCGCGCAGAAGTAGCCCTGACGGGTGAACTGGTAGCGCGACGCCGGCGGATCAGCCCGCACCGCGGGCTCCACGAAGCCGCAGAGCACGCGCAGGGAGCCGGGGTTGAGGTCGTCGTGGAAGTCGCGCTCGGCGCCCGGCTGCTCCGCGAGGAAGAGCCGGTCGTAGAGGCGCAGCTCGCAAGGGACGGCGTGCTCGGCGGACACCCAGTGGATGACCCCCTTGACGCGGCGCCGCCCCTGCTGCTCGTCCCGGCTCTCCAGGTCGCAGGTGCAGCGCACCTCCACGATCTCGCCTTGATCATCCTTCACGACCTCGTCGCAGCGGATGATCCAGCCGTAGGCCAGGCGGACCTCGGCGCCGGGGGAGAGGCGGTGGTAGCCTCTGGGGGGCTCCTCCATGAAGTCGGCGCGCTCGATGTAGAGCGCGCCCGAGAAGGGGACCTCGCGCTCGCCAGGGAGGGCCACGTCGGGCGGGAAGTCGGGGAGGACGAGGCGCTCCACCTGCCCGGCAGGCCAGTTGGTGAGGGTCACCTTGAGGGGCTCGGTGACGCACATCCGGCGCGGCGCGCGCCGGTTGAGGTCGTTGCGGATGCAGTACTCCAGCTTCCCGAAGTCCACCTGGCTGTTGGCCTTGGCGACGCCGATCATGTCCGCGAAGTCGCGGATGGCCTCCGGGGTGACGCCCTTGCGGCGGAGCCCCGCGATGGTGGGCATCCGCGGGTCATCCCAGCCGTTGACCACCCCCTCCTCCACCAGCTTGAGCAGGTTGCGCTTGCTCATCATGGTGAAGTCCAGGCTGAGGCGCGCGAACTCGTACTGATGAGGGGTCGCGGGGAGCAGCTCCTGCGCCTCGGCCACCACCCAGTCGTAGAACTCCCGGTTGTTCTCGAACTCCAGCGTGCAGACCGAGTGGGTGATCGACTCGATGGCGTCCGAGAGCGGGTGCGCGTAGTCGTAGAGCGGGTAGATGCACCACGCGTCCCCCGTGCGGTGGTGGTGCGCGTGGCGGATGCGGTAGAGGAGCGGGTCGCGCATCAGCATGTTGCGCGCGCTCATGTCGATCTTCGCCCGCAGGACGTGGGCGCCGTCCGGGAACTCGCCCGCGCGCATCCGCGCGAAGAGGTCCAGGTTCTCCTCCACGCTCCGCTCCCGCCACGCCGAGGGGGTGCCCGGCTCCGTCAGCGATCCTCGCCGCTCCCGGATCCCCTCCGTCGTGTCCGAATCCACGTAGGCCTTGCCTTTTTTGATCAGATATACAGCGATATTGTATAGTTTTTCGAAGTAATCTGATGCGAAGAAGAGCTTGTCATCCCAGTCGAAGCCGAGCCAGCGGACGTCGCGCATGATGGCGTCCACATACTCGGTGTCCTCCTTCGTGGGGTTGGTGTCGTCGAAGCGGAGGTGGCACGTCCCCTGGTAGTCCCGCGCGATGCCGAAGTTCAGGCAGATCGACTTGGCGTGGCCGATGTGCAGGTAGCCGTTGGGCTCCGGCGGGAAGCGCGTGATCACTTGCTGGTAGCGCCCGGCAGCCAGATCGGCGTCGATGATGTCCCGGATGAAGTTGGAGCGCCCCCGCTCGGGGGCGTCGTGCGGCGCGTTGCTGGGGGTCGTGGAGTCCACGGTCTACCTCGGCATCTCCAGAAGTGATCAGAGCGCGCAGGCAGACCGCCTGCGCAGCCCATCCGCAAAGCACAAGCCGAAGAGCAGGTCAACCCCCCCGGGGCCGTAACGTCGGGCCTGCTCGGCCAGACGAACGGCCCCGGTCCCCCCCGTGACGGGGGGACACCGACGGGTCGCTGGGGGCGAGCGAGCAAAGCGAGCGAGGGGGCGAGCGAGCAAAGCGAGCGAGGTCGGTGCTCCCCGTCACGGGGGGAGCCGGCTCCGTTCCGCCGCACGAGCGCAGCGAGGGCGGCGGTTACGGCGCCGAGGGGGTTGCGGCTCCGTTCCGCCGCACGAGCGCAGCGAGGGCGGCGGTTACGGAGCCGAGGGGGTCCGCCGCGCCCAGCCCACGAGCAGCGCCCCCAGGAGGAGGCTGAGGAGCCCTGCCGCGCCGCCTCGGGGCGGGGCTGCGGGCTGCTGGCAGCCGCAGCCGGTGTTGGTGGTGGGGAAGGCGGCGGCGCCTGCGCCGTCGGCGTCGGGGGTGTCTTCGGGCGCGCTGCCGCCCGCGTCGGGATCGCCCGGGTCGCCGGGGTCGGGCGAGCCCGCGTCAGCGGTCGGCTCGCCTGCGTCAGGGGTGTCGCCCGGGGTGTTGTTGAGGTTGGGGTCCGGGTTGTTGTTGCCCGGGGTGTTGTTGGCGGCGCCGGAGGGCGGCTCGGCCTCGGTGGAGGGGCGGAGGTAGTCCACGTCGAAGGTGGCCGGGGCCTCGACCGCCATGACGGGATCGAGGCGGAGGCCGCGGATGGCGCCGGTCCACTCGGGGTGGTCGCCCAGGTCGATGAGCAGCTCCTCCCATTGACCGTCGCCGCGGGTGTCGAAGGCGGCGGAGCGCTCCTCGGTGAAGCCCTCGCCTTCGCGGTGGAAGAAGAGCTGGCCGCGCTGCGGGCCGAGGGTGTGGCGGACGCGGAGGGCCACCGAGCGGTAGGCGTCCGCGTCCAGGCGCGTCCAGGCGGGGGCGCAGATGTAGGGGTCGGCGCCGACGAGGCGGAGGCTGAGGGCGCCCTCCTGGGCGGCTGCGCTC
The DNA here is from genome assembly GCA_963169075.1 of Myxococcota bacterium. GTDB lineage: Bacteria > Myxococcota_A > Bradymonadia > Bradymonadales > CAUJGC01. The sequence goes on along the minus strand of CAUJGC010000165.1, from coordinate 2,052 downwards.
TCCAGGCCCGCAGAGCGGCAGGCGCCCCAGCCCTCCAGGTCGAGGGGGTCGGCGCCGTTGAACTCCCATTGATCGGCGGCGAAGATGTCCACGCGGGCCTGCTTGCGGAGCAGCTCGCCGCGGAGGTTGACCTCGACGGCGTCATCCCAGCCGTCCTGCTCGCCGTAGTAGTCACCGATGTGCTTGACCCAGAAGCGGGCGTGGGGGCGCTCCTCGACGCCGAAGGTGTAGGCCGTAGCCTGGAGCTGGAGGCGGATGCGCTTGGACTCGCCTGGGCTGAAGCGGTTGAGGTTGAAGCGGCCCGTCGGGGCCGGGGCGCTGTGGTCGGGGTTGTCGGGGCGGTCGTTGGCGTCGTTGACCTGCCAGGTCTGCTGGTCGTAGGCGGGGTGATCGGTCTCGATGGTGTAGCCGGTGGGGGTGAGCCAGGGGTCGGTGATGTCGTAGCCGATCAGCACCTCGTCGGTGGCGGGGCGCCCGTCGCCGTTGCGGACGACCACGTCGATCTCCAGGGTCTGCCCCTCCAGGGCGTCGAAGATGCCCTGGCTGGTGCCCTCCGCGACCAGATCGCGCGGCTGTCCCGAGATGTCGCGGATCGAGGCGCTGACCATGTCGAAGCTCGTGTTCCGCGGCGTCGGCGCCTGGCCGCAGGGGTTGTTGCCGGAGAAGCCGCCGGTGGGGGACTGGCGGAGGCGGGCCTCGGTCTGGGGGCCGTAGGAGCCGTCTTCGCTGATGCGGTCATTCGGGTTGTGGCGGTTCCAGAGCTTCTGGAAGGCGAGGACGGCGGTGCCGCGGATGTCGCGGGTGCCGCCTGCGGTGTAGTCGTAGTGGACCGGATCGCTGGCCCCCAGCCAGGTCCACCCGTTGCCCTGGAGGCTGCTCCGCCAGCCCGCGTTGTCCGACACGTCCAGGGCCAGGCCGCTCTGGTGGTTGCTGCGCCCCGGCGCGGCCGCCAGCCCGATGCCGCACTGTCCGCTCTGGTACCACCTGTAGAGCAGATACTGCTGGACGATGGAGCGATAGGCCGTGTTGACCGTCATCCGCTGCCCGCGCGCCTGGAGGGCGCGGCGCAGGCCCTCCTTCGCCTGCGGCTGGAGGAGGAAGTAGGTCGAGGAGCCGCCGCTGGTGACGTTCAGGTCGCTGAAGTCCACGAGGACGCCCGGGACGAGGCAGTTCATCTCGCTGACGATCTGATCATCCAGCCCCCGCACCGACGCCAGCGAGCAGCCCGTGACCTGCGAGACGTTGATGTCCTGCGCCACCGTCTCGAAGGGGCCCGGATCGACGTAGCCGTGCAGATCCTCCTCGTCGTAGTCGTCCACGCAGCCCAGCGCGGGGAGGAGGAGGGCGAGGGGGAGGAGGAGGTGTCGGCGGAGGGTCGGATAGCGCATGGTCAGGCTCCCGCAAAGGTCTGTCGCGCCTGACTTTAGCAGATGAGGTGCAGGACCGGTAGAGGGGCGTTACGGGGCGGCGCAGCTCCAGTACTGCCCGGCGATGCGCCCGGCGCGGTCGCCGTCGTTGGCCTCCCAGGTGACGAGGAAGCCTGCGGGGGTGGGGAAGATGCGGGGGCTGGCGGGCTGCTCGGCGGCGACGCCGAGGGGGAAGGGCGGCGCGATGCGGCTGCCGTCGGCGGCGAAGCGCGCGAGGTAGACGTCGCGCTGGGCGCCGTAGGTGGCGGTGTGGGCGGTGGCGAAGGAGGCGCCGTCCAGGGCGGCGGCGAGGTCGACGCCGAGGGGATCGGTGAGATCCTGGGCGAAGGCGCGGGGGGGGGCGGCGAGGGCGCGCTCGGGGGTGACGAGGACGCGTCGGAGGGCGTCGGCGTCCACCCAGGCGACGGCGCGCTGGTTGTCGGGGAGGGCGGCGGGTGCGAAGTGGTCGATGCTGGGGCCAGCGCCGGGGGGGCTGAGGAGGAGGTCGGCGCCGCCGGGGCGCTGGGCGTCGCCGGAGACGGTGCTCATGCTGAGGCCGAGGTCGCCCGCGCCGACGCGGTAGACGACGTCGTAGAGGTCGGGGTCGTCGGGGAGGGCGCGGAGGAGGATGCGGGGCTCCAGGGCG
>CAUJGC010000164.1 GCA_963169075.1 Myxococcota bacterium | reverse complement strand
CCGGCCACGCCGCCGACCCCCAGCCCGACCCCACCCCCCCGCCCGACCCCCCCCCCGAGGAGCCCACCTACGAGGGCGCGGTCGTCTCCTTCGCCCCGGGCCAGCCGCCCGCTCAGGACGGCCCCCTCGTGGGCGGCGGCGCGCTGACCGTGCTCTACGATCTGGAGCGCCTCCCCGGCTGCCGCAGCACCCACAACGGCTACCCGGCCTGGGATCTGCGCGCCTTCGCACGCTTCAACAACCAGCCCGCTCCCCAGGAGCGCAGCGTCCGCGCCTTCGAGTCCGTCCACGGCGTCCCCACCAACACCGTCTACGCCGTCCCCGCCGTCTTCGACATCCCCCAGGGCGCCACCTCGGTCGAGCTGTGGTTCCTCGCCTCCAGCTTCGCCTCGGGCACCCCGTGCGAGGCCTGGGACTCCAACAACAGCCAGAACTACCGCCTGGACGTGCTGGCCCCCCCCGGCTGGATCGGCGACCCCACCGTCAAGATCACCCGCGCGGGCGGCCACCCCTGCGACGGCGGCGTCCCCCTCGGCGACGGCTTCACCTACGACACCTGGGCCCGCACCCGCGCCGTCGCCGCCAACCTCTGCTTCCAGGTCTGGCAGGAGGGCACCACCGACCGCGACAACCCCGACCTCTGGCGCCAGCTCGACGTCCAGGTCCACTACCGCGCCACCCCCGACGGCCCCCTCCACACCGCCTACGTCCCCTTCCTCGACCGCGTCGGCAACAACGCCCGCTACGCCCTCGACCTCCGCGGGCTGGACCCCTTCAAGCCCTACTCCTGCCCCGAGTTCGGCGCCGTCACCACCACCGCCCCGCCTGCGCCCCCGATGGACGTCGCGACGCTTCAGCTCTCCTTCACCGTCAACGGCGCCGCGCTGCTCACCGAGGCCGGCCAGCCCTTCGCAGGCCGCTACGAGGACTACGCCGACAACGCCTGGCGCGCCGCCAACTGCCAGCAGCCCTGACACTCCAGACACAGCACGCTACGGCGCCGAAGCGGGCACCCGCGCCAGGTTCGCCCGCAAAAATCGATCCTCGGGGGACACCTTCAGCCCGGCCAGAAACCAGCGCGCCGCCTCCTCCGGGCGCTCCTCCAGCCACGCCATGCCGGTGAGGTTGTAGAACATGGGGTTGTCAGGCCACTGCGCGACGCTCTCGGCGCCGATCTGGCGCGCCTCCACCAGCGCGCCAGACTCCACCAGCGCGATCAAGAGGTTGGTCCGCCCGCGCGCGTCGTTCGGGCTGAGACGGTAGGCCGTCCGCAGCTCGACAGCAGCCTCCTCATAGCGGCGCGCGTTCAAGAGCAGGAGCCCCAGCCCATAGTGACCGTGCGAGGACTCCGGCGCCGCAGCGATGATCGCCTTGTAGAACGTCCCCTCGTCTCGAAGATCAAGGATCGCGCCCACATAGAGCGACGCCTCCAGCACCGCATACCCCCCCAGCCCCCACGCCACCCACCGCCGCACCTCGCCTCGCCCCTGCGCCTCCAGCCAGCCCTCCAGCCGCCCCAGCCCATCCCCCAGCGCCAACGCCAGCAGCGCCAGCGGCAGGTAGAGGTAGCGATTGAACCCCCACCACCCCTCCGCCAACGTGATCACCGCCGCCGGCGCCAACACCAGCCCGAACCCCACCAGCGACCACGCCCCAAGCGGCCAGCGACGCCGACCTCGCCAGAGCAACGCCCCCACGCCCCCCAGGGCCACCCCGGCCAGCGCCAACCCCCACCCCGGCACCTGCGCAAACTCCTCAAAGGTATGCCGAAAATACACCGCCCGCGGCACCAGCGCCGCCCCGAGCCCCTCCAGCACCAGCCACGGCACCCGCGCCAGCGCCTCCACCACCTGACCGCCTCCCTCCGAGGCCTTCAGCCCCGAGAGCACCCACACCCGCGCAGGCAGGTAGAGCCCCACCGCCACCCCGGGCACCAGCCCCAGCCGCCACGCCAACCCCCACCGCCCGCCGCCGCCCGCCTCCACCCGGGGCCCGAGCCACGCCGCCAGCGGATAGAGCGGCGCCGTCATCACCAGCACCTCCTTGCAGAGACACCCAAGCCCCAGCAGCACCCCGGAGCCCACCCACCCCATGAGCCGACGCCGCCCCGCCCCCCGAAGCCCCCAGATCCGCGCCCCCAGCGACGCCACCCCGCAGAGCGCCGCCAGCAGGTCCGAGCGCCCGTTGATCCACACATGCGCCTCGGCCCCCACCGGATGCAGCCCGAAGAGCAGCGCCGCCCACCCCACCTGACCGCGCCGCTCCGGCGCAGCAAGCAGCCGCCCGACCCACCACACCAGCGCCACCACCCCCAGGTGCCCGAAAAGATTGGTCAGATGATACGACCACGGCTCCCGCCCCGAGATCGCCGCGTCCCACACAAACGTCGCCATCGTCAGCGGACGCCACGTGTCCAGCTGCGAGAGATCAGTGGTCGAGCCGCCCCCAACCCCCTGGGTCGTCCACATCGCGTTGTGCAGCAGGATCCCTGGTAGATTTCCCACGTCGTGGATGCGATCTCCCAGCACGATCACCCGGAGATCATCGTAGATGAACCCATTGGGCAGCTTCAGCGCCGTCAACGCCCCAACCACCACCAGAATCGCCACCAGCTGCCACCGCGCCATCACCGCTCGCCTGCTTGGGAGGACCGTCCAGGACACCGCCTCATCATCGCACACTCCCCCGCGCAACCTCCAGCCCCATCCGCTCCTCAAACAACGCCACGCACTTGACACTTGCACAGTCCAGCCCGGCGAGTTAGGCTCTCCATGCAGCCGACGCATCCTCGTATGTATGGAGTATGCAGCATTGACATCAACACACAAAACAGACTTTGATGGTGCTTACCACCGAATCTTCTCTCAACCCGAGGTGGTGAAGGAGCTGGTGCGCCGCTTCCTGCCCGCAGAGGTCGCGGGCGTGCTGGAGCTGGATCGTCTCCAGCGCGACGACCTCCAGTGCCTGCGCGACATCGCCAGGGCCTTCATCGCCTTCATCACCGAGGTCCTCACACCCCGAGGCCTCCACATCACAAACCAGCACATCCAGCACATCCACGAGGCAAAGCCCATGCTCAAGCAGACCGTCGAGCGATGGCGACAAGAACTCGCCGTCCAACATCAGGAGATCGGAGAGGCACGAGGCAAGGAGATCGGCAAGGAGATCGGTGAGCTGCGCAGCCTCCTCCTCCTCTTCCAACACCGCGAGGGGCGCCCCCCAAGCGCCGAGGAGCGCGAGCAGCTGCTCGCGCTCCTCCAGGACGAGGGGCTGGAGGTGGCCATGCAGCGCCTCCTCGCCCCGTGAGCCTCAGTCCATCCACTCCGCCTCGGCGCCTTCGATGAGGGCGCCGAGGCGCTCGGGGTCGCCCCAGGCCTGGCGCATCAGCTCCCCCAGCGCGCGGAGCGCCGCCGCGTCATCGCCGTAGGCGCAGAAGGTGCCGGCCTCCGGGTCGAAGCCCATGCGTCCCTCCAGCTCGGGGGCCTGGACGTGGAGGAGCTGGCGCGCGACGCCAGTCCAGCCGTATCCGTTGCCCTCGTAGCCGCGCGCGTTGAAGTGCTCCTCCAACGCCACCATGAAGACGTCAGAGAGCATGAGGCAGAAGGTGCCGGGGTCGTGGTCGTACTCAAAGAGCAGAAAAGGCGAGAGCGCTGCGTGATCTTCTGACATAAACACCTCAAAAAAGGGTGACACCTACTCCTCAGCCTCCGCCTCCGCGATGTCGTCGGCGCCCTGGTTCAACAGGAAGTCACCTGCGGAGGACTCGCCCTCCTCGGGGGCGTACTCGGTCGGGGCGGTGCCGGTGAGGAAGTGCTCCACATAGCTCTCCTTCCGGCCTTCAGGAGCCAGGAGCCCCGTGGCCTTGTCCACCCGCGCCTCCACCAGCCCCAGCGCAGGCCGGGAAAACTCCGCCTTCGGGAGCCCCTTGAGCGCCGCCTCCATGTAGTCGAGCCAGATCGGCGCCGCCGTCGTACCGCCGCTGGCGCCGCGCCCAAGCGGCGTGTTGTCGTCGTGGCCGACCCACACCGCCGTCACCTTCTGGGGCGTGAAGCCGATGAACCAGGCGTCGCGCGCGCTGTTCGTCGTCCCGGTCTTGCCTGCGGCGGGGCGCTTGAGCCGCCGCCCCACCTTCGAGGCCGTCCCCTCCGTCAGCACCGACGTCATCATGTCCACCGTGAGCCAGGCGATCTCGGGGGGGATCACCTGCTCGGGGTGGCTCTGGGCCTGGAAGAGCTCCAGCCCCCAGCTGTCCTCGATCCGGGTGATGAAGACCGGCGCCTCCCGCACCCCCATCCCCGCCAGCGTCGTGTAGGCGTTCGCCATGTCCAGCACGGTCAGCTCCGAGGAGCCCAGCGCGAAGGTGAAGTTGTCCACCAGCTCCCCCTCGATCCCCAGCTGACGCGCGTACTCCTGCGCCCGAGGCAGCCCCACCTTCTCAAGCAGCCGCACCGCCACCACGTTCCGGCTCAGGGCCAGCGCGCGGCGCAGCCGCAGCGGCCCCAGGTACTTCCCATCGGCATTCTTGGGGTTCCAGGGCTTCGCCCCGGGGATCTGGAACGGCTTGGGCGCGTCCAGCCAGAGGGTCGCCGGGGTGGTCAGCCGGTCCGCCAGCGCGGCGCTGTAGATCACCGGCTTGAAGGCCGAGCCCACCTGGCGCCGCGCCTGCGTCGCCCGGTTGTAGCTCGACTCCGCGTAGTCAAAGCCCCCCACCAGCGCCTCGACCCGCCGCGTCGGGACGTCGATGCTCACCAGCGCCGCCTGGACCCCGGGCGCCGCCACAAAGCCCACCTCCTGGCCGTCCGCGGGCCAGGCCCGCTCCACCATGACCGACACCACGTCGCCGGGCTTGAAGCGCGCGCCCAGCGACTCCCCCCCGGGGGTCAGCCGAGGCGCGGGGCCCAGGAGCCCCCGCGCGTCCCCCACCTGCACGCGGAGCCCGGCCTTGGACGCCTCCAGCACCACCCCCTCGTAGGTCGCCCCGGGGGAGAGCCCCTCGCGGGTCCGGCGACGCTCCTTCTTGTGATGCGCCTCCACCTCGGCAGGCTTCAGGTGCCGCAGCGGCCCCCCGGCGCCCTGCTTCGCGTCCCAGGCCTCCACCCCGCGCCGCACCGCCACGTCGGCGGCCTCCTGCTTCTCCACCACCAGCGCCGTGTGGACCCGCAGCCCCATCCCCGAGACCGGCTGCTCCGGGAAGCGCTGCTCCAGGAGGCGGCGCACATGGGCGCTGTACCACGGCGCGCGGTGCAGCCAGGGGTCCACCTCCCGGCGCTCCTTCACGACCTTCAGCGACGCCTGCACGGCCGCGCCGTGCTCGGCCTCCGTGATCATCCCCTTGTCCAGCATCTGCTTGAGCACGTAGGTCTGGCGCGCCTTGGTCCGCTCGGGGTGCTTGATGGGGCTGTAGCGCTCGGGGGACTGCACCATCCCCGCCAGCGCCGCGGCCTCCCCCAGGCTCAAATCCCTGGCGTCCTTCCCGAAGAAGTAGCGGCTCGCCTCCTGCACCCCGTAGTTGCCATGACCAAAGTAGATTTGATTCAAATATATATATAATATGTCGTCTTTTGAGAGGTTCTGCTCCAGCTCCCGCGAGAGCAGGATCTCCTGCACCTTCCGCTTGAGCGTCCGCTCTGGCGTCAGCACCAGGTTCTTCACCACCTGCTGCGTGATCGTGCTGGCCCCCTGGCGACGGTTGTAGCGCACCGCATAATAGAGCGCCCGCACCATGCCCATGTAGTCGAGCCCCTGGTGCTGATAGAAGTCCGCGTCCTCCGCCGCCAGGATCGCCGCCCGCATGTTGGGCGAGATCGCCTCGAAGGCCACCACCGTCCGGCGCCCCTCGTCCGCCACCAGCTCGTCGATGACGTGCCCCTCGCTGCTGTAGATCCGCGTCATCTGCGCGGGCTTGAAGTCCTCACGCTTGAGGATCGACGGCAGCTCCTGCCCGTAATACCAGAAGATCCCCGCCAGCCCCCCCGCGCCCCCCAGCGCCCCCACCAGCACCAGCGTCACCGTCCAGCGCGCCAGCCGACCCAGCCACGACCGACGCGGCGCAGCAGCGGCCCCTCCGCCACCCTCCCCACCCTCACCCCGGCTGCGGCGACGCTTCGGACGACCGCCCTCCCCTCCCTGCTCCTCCTTGACCTTGACCTTCCCGCGTCCCTTCGTCGTCGCCATAGCTCCTGCCTTGTGTCGAGCCGACCTCCCCCGCGCGCACTCTAACAGGCCCCCCACCCGCTTGTCATTCCCAAGCCCTCCATGCTACCTTCGCACCTGCTCATGCGACCCGCTCGCCCACCCACGCGGCCTCCATGTCTGCTCCACACGACCACCTCGCCTTGCGCACCGTCTTCGTCAACGCACACCCCACGGCGCGACAGCTCCGCAAGGCCCGCCTCGTCGTCACCGAAGGCCCCGACCGCGGCCGGGACCTCCCCCTCCTCCGCACCCGCGCCGTCGGCGGACGCTCCCCCCTCAACGACCTCCCCCTCAGCGACGCCGCCGTCTCCGCCACACACTTCGAGATCGAGGCCGTCGAGCAGGGCTACATCCTCCGCGACCTCGGCTCCACCAACGGCACCACCGTCCGCGGCCTCCGCATCCGCGAGATCTTCCTCCAGCCCGACCTCGCCTTCCAGGTCGGCAACACCACCCTGACCTTCCAGCCCTCCGCCGACTTCATCGACATCCCCCTCTCCAGCCAGCGACGCTTCGGACCCCTCCTCGGCGCCTCCGTCCCCATGCGCGAAGCCTTCGCCCTCCTGGAGAAGATCGCACCCACCGACCTCAACGTCCTCATCGAAGGCGAGACCGGCACCGGCAAGGAGCGCACCGCCGAGGCCATCCACCAGCACTCCCGACGCAAGGACAAGCCCTTCGTCGTCCTCGACTGCTCCTCCATCCCACGCGACCTCGTCGAGTCCACCGTCTTCGGACACGAGAAGGGCGCCTTCACCGGCGCCATCGCCCAGCACCGCGGCGCCTTCGAGCAGGCCGACGGCGGCACCCTCTTCCTCGACGAGATCGGAGAGCTGGACCTCGCCCTCCAGCCACGCCTCCTCCGCGCCCTCGAAAACCGCGAGATCAAGCGCGTCGGCGCCGACCGCACCCTCCGCGTCAACGTCCGCATCCTCGCCGCCACACACCGCGACCTCCGCAAGATGGTCGCCGAGGGCACCTTCCGCGAGGACCTCTACTTCCGCCTCTCCGTCATGCAGGTCCGCATCCCCCCCCTCCGTGAGCGCCCCGAAGACATCCCCCTCCTCGCCGCACACCTCCTCGCCAACCTCCGCGACGCCGACCCGCGCCAAACCCCGCTCCGCCTCGACGCCGACGCCCTCCACCACCTCCAGACCTACCCCTGGCCCGGCAACGTCCGCGAGCTGAAGAACGCGCTGGAGCGCGCCGCCAGCCTCTCCGACGGCGACACCCTCCACCGACACGACCTCCACCTCGGCGTCCTCGCCCCCTCCACGCCCCGGCACGCGCCACCCCCGCCCACCCCGCACGCCCCACTCCTCCCCTACAAAGACGCACGCCAGCGCCTCCTCGACGACTTTGAGCGCGACTACCTCACCCGCCTCATCCACGACCACGACGGCAACGTCTCCCAGGCCGCGCGCGCCGCAGGGCTCACCCGCTACCACCTCCGCGAGCTGCTCAAAAAACATGGCCTCCGCCCCACCGCCTCGTGAACCGCGACCCCTGAAACGGGGGTCCGGGGGGGGCACGCCCCCCGCCCCCCGAGGCGGCCGAAAAACCCGGTAAAAAAAATAAAATTATATATAAAATTATAGTTTTTTAAATTCAAGGGGCAGGTTGCCTCCGGCGG
>CAUJGC010000163.1 GCA_963169075.1 Myxococcota bacterium | reverse complement strand
CCCACAAAAAAAACCAAACCTATACTTACCTTTTTTGTTTTTTTTTGGGGGGGGCGCCCCCCGGCGGCCAGGGGACAGCGACCCCTGGACCCCATTCATTGTGCGGCGCAGCATGATTGTTGCGCTGGATGCAAAAGAGGCGATGCTTGCAGCGGTGGGCGGGGTGCGCTACGCCATAGGGGGCGGCAGGGCGCCGCGCAGGAGGTCAGGAGGCGACGATGCGACGAAGCTACATCGATGGCGCGTGGGTCGAGGCGAGCGGGGAGGGGTGGGTGTCTCGCTCGCCGGCGGATCGCGAGGACGTGCTGGGCGAGTTTGTCGAGGACGTGTCGGCGGCAGACGCCGCGGTCGAGGCGGCGCGTCGTGCGCGCCCAGCCTGGGAGGCGCTGGGGCTGACCGGTCGCGCGGCGGCGCTGCGCCTCTTTGAGCGCGCGCTGGACGCGCGGGTGGACGCCATCGCGGACGTGATCGCGCGGGAGGTGGGCAAGCCGCGCTGGGAGGCGCTTGGGGAGGCGAAGGCGCTGGGCGCGAAGGTGGGGCTGACGCTGGGGGCGGGGATGGAGGAGGTGCGCGAGCGCCTGCTGCCGGGGAGCCAGACGTGGATGGACGGGGGCTTCCGCTACAGGCCGCTGGGGGTGTGCGCGGTGCTGGGTCCGTTCAACTTCCCGCTGCACCTGGCGAACGGGCACATCCTGGCGGCGCTGGCGATGGGGAACGCGGTGGTGTTCAAGCCGAGCGAGCTCTCGCCGGCGTGCGCAGAGCTCTACATGGAGGCGGCCCACGAGGCGGGGCTGCCGCCCGGGGTGCTGAACATGGTGCAGGGGCGCCGCGCGGTGGGGGAGCGGCTGGTGGTGAGCCCGCACGTGCAGGGGATCCTCTTCACGGGGTCTGTGGCGACGGGGCTGGCGATCCGCCGGGCGACGGTGGAGCAGCCGTGGAAGCTGCTGGCGCTGGAGCTGGGCGGCAAGAACACGGCGATCGTGCTCCCGGGGGCGGATCTGGAGCGCGCGGCGCACGAGGTGGGGACGGGGGCGCTCCTGACGGCGGGTCAGCGCTGCACGGCGACCTCGCGGCTGGTGGTGGCGGAGTCGCTCGCGGAGGGGCTGATCGCGCGCCTGGCGCGGATCTTCCGCCGTGTCGAGGTGGGTCATCCGCTGGAGGACGCGACCTTCATGGGGCCGCTGATCCACGAGGAGGCGGTGTCGCGCTTTTTGGCGGGCGCGTCGAGCGCGGCGGCGGAGGGGATGGAGGCGGTGGTGGCGCCCGAGGCGTGTGAGGTGCGGCGCGGAGGGCGGACGCTGCCGGGGTGCTACGTGCGCCCGGCGCTCTGGCGGGCGACGCGTCGCCCGGACGGCCAGGGGGTGCACGACAGCGAGGAGATCTTCGGCCCGGATCTGGTGGTGCATGTGGTGGAGGACGGCGCGAGCGACGAGGAGATCGCGTCGATCGCCAACGCGACGCCCTACGGGCTGGCGATGTCGATCTTCAGCGGGGAGGCGTCGCGGCTGGAGGGGCTGGCGCCGCGCCTGGAGTGCGGGATCCTGAACCTGAACCGGGGGACGGTGGGGGCGTCGAGCGTGCTGCCCTTTGGCGGGGTGAAGATGAGCGGGAACCACCGGGCGGCGGCGTCGCTGGCGACGCGCTACTGCGCGTGGCCGGTGTCCACGCTGCGGGATGAGGTGCGGATGGACCCCGCGCAGCGGATGGCGCGCTTTCCGGGGTGGGACGCTTGATGTGGGCGCTCCTGCGATCGCTCCGCCCGGAGCAGTGGGTGAAGAACCTCTTTGTGCTGGCGCCGCTGGTCTTCTCGCACCACCTGATGGAGCCGTCGTCGCTGGGTCGGGCGGGGTTGGGGGCGCTGATCTTCTGCCTGATCTCGGGGACGGTCTACTTGATGAACGACGTCTTCGACGTCGAGAAGGACCGGGCGCACCCGACCAAGCGCCACCGGCCGATCGCGTCGGGTGCGCTGCCGATCCGGCTGGCGGCGGTGGCGGGGATCTTGATCGGGCTGGGCGCGCTGGCGGGCGCGTTCGCGCTGGATCTGTGGTTCGGCGGCGTGGCGGTGACGTACCTGACGATCAACGTGCTCTACTCGTGGCGGCTGAAGCACGTGGTCTTCCTGGACGTGGTGACGATCGCGCTGGGGTTTCTGCTGCGGACGCTGGCGGGGGCGTTTGTGATCGACGTGGTGTTCTCGGAGTGGCTCTTCGTCTGCACCTTCCTGCTGGCGCTCTACCTGGCGCTTGGGAAGCGGCTGCACGAGGTGCTGCAGGCGGGCCTGGATGGGGGGAAGCAGCGCAAGGTGCTGGAGCGCTACCGCGCAGACCACCTGCGGGCGTCGATGCTCGGGGTGGCGATCCTGACGGTGGGAGCCTATACAGCGTATGCGCTGCGCTTTGATCTCTCGATTCAGTCAGCGCCGGTGACGCGGGCGGCGTTTGAGTCGCCGTGGCTGCCGGTGACGGTGCCTTTTGCGGTGGTGGGGATCGGGCGCTTCTTCCAGCTGGTGAGCCGGGCGGAGGATCCGAAGAGCCCTACCGAGCGCATGATCCGGGACTGGCCCTTCCTGGTGAACCTGGGGCTCTGGGGGGCGGCGATCCTGGTGCTGATCTACATCTGAGCGAGCGGATGGGGGTCTGGGGTCGCGCCCCCAGCCGCCGGAGGCTCCCGAGCCCCCTGATGTCGAGCTATGGTGAAGTCGCGGTTGGAGGAGCTTCGAGGCTGGGCGTATGAGGCGCCTGGCGCGTCGTCCTGGGCGTCGCTCTGCGCTGCGCTGGAGGAGGAAGGCGAGGACGGGGCGTTGGCGCTGGAGTATCTGGGGGCGCACCTGCGTCGGTGGCCTGCGTCGCTGCGCCCTGCGCCGGAGGCCTGGGCGCAGGCGCCGCCGGGGAGCTGGGGGTGGCGGTGCTGCCGCGCGCTGGCGGGGACGTGGCGGCTCGGAGAGGAGGGGGCCGGGGTGGCGGTGGCGGCCTGGGCGCCTGCGGGGTTGGAGGCGTGGGCGGTGCTGGAGCTCACCGTGGAGGCTCAGCATGTCGCTGCCG